>JAMDCN010000019.1 GCA_023489025.1 Deltaproteobacteria bacterium
CTCCTCGATCCTCACCGTGCACATGAGCGATGCGGTCGAGCGGTGCGACCCGTCTCCGGATCTCCTGTGCCCGGTCGTCCAGGTCGAGGAGGGGCCGCGGTACGACGTGCGCTGGGAGGGTGTCGCCTCCTTCACGCCGGAACGCCTCTCGGAGGTCGCCGGACTCCGGGGAGACGAGGAGATCTCCCAGGGCGCCCTGGTGCGCGATCTGCGGGAGCGGTTGGTCGCATTTTACCGGGGACGTGGCTACCTGCTGTCCGACGCCGTCGTCACCGTGGAGGAGCCGTCCGCGGGCCGGACTCCTCTCATCGTGTCGGTCGTGGAAGGTAAACGCGGCTACATCAAGGACGTCCGCATCGTAGGGAACCGGGGTTTGAGCGAGAAGGATCTTCGCGGGCAGATGACGACGAGGGGCCGCGGATTGTTCCATTGGATCACGGACTCGGGGCATTACAGCGACGAGGAGTGGAACGACGACATGAACGCGATCGTCGGGTTGTACCAGAAGTCCGGGTACGCCCGGATGAAGATCCTGGGAGTCGACAACGTCTGGGACGACAGGGGAGGGATCGTCAAGACGGTGCGGATCGAGGAGGGGCCGCGATACCGGGTCCGGGGAATAGTCATGCTCGGGAACGCCCACTTTTCCCGTGCCGAGCTCCTCGCGCTCATCGGGAACAAGGAGGGGGCGTTCCTCGACTACGCCGGGGCGGAGGCGGATCAGGAGGCGGTGGCCGCCCACTATCGCGACTCCGGCTACCTGGATGTGCGCGTGGAGTCGGAGGTGCTCTTCGAAGCGAACGCCTCAGCCGTGCTGCGCTTCGTGATCGTCGAAGGGCCCCGCTATCGCCTCGGGAACATCGTGGTGCGCGGGACGATCCTCACCCGGGCCGCGGCGATCCTGCGCGAGAACCCGATCGCGCAGGGACGTCCGGCCGGGGAGAAGGACCTGCTCCGGTTCCAGCAGGCCGTCTACGCCACGGGACTCTACAAGAGCGTGCGGGTCCAGCGCGTCAAGCGGCCCGAGGAGGGGATCCTGGACCTGGTGTTCGAGGTCGAGGAAACCCTCTTTTTCGAGGTGGAGTTCGGCGGCGGGTGGGGCACCGACACCGGGTTCCGCGGGTTCCTCGGGGCGAAGGAGAAGAACCTCGACGGCCTCGGGCGGAGCGTCTCCGCGCAGGCCATCTTGAGCCAGAAGGAGGAGAAGCTGATCGGCGATCTCCGGGAGCCGTGGATCTTCGGCAACCGGTGGAAGTGGGAAGGCGGGCTCACGGGATCGTACCAGAAGGCCGAGCGCGTGAGTTTCAACCTCCGGAAGGCGAGCGTCGTCGCGAGCATCACGCAGAAACTGTTCGAACGATCTTCCGTGTCGCTGCAGTACGAACTGTCGCGGGACCAGGTGTTCGACGTGGCGCCCGGCGCGGTGCTTTCACCCGAAGACCAGGGATTCGCCACCGTCGCCGCGGTCCGAGGGTTGCTGGTGCTCGATTTCCGCGACGACCCGTTCAACCCGAAGAAGGGGACCCTTTTTTCCGGGTCGGCGGAGCTGGCGACGCTGCCGCTGGGCTCCGAGGTGGACTACTACAAGATGTCCGGCCAGAGCAGCTTCTACCTCACCGTGTTCCGGCGCAGCACGATCGTTCTCTCCGGCAGGGCCGGCATGGCCCGCTCCTTCGGGCGCACACAGGAGGTGCCGATCCAGAAACGGTTCTTCCTCGGAGGGCGGAGCACCGTCCGCGGCTTCAAGGAGGACTCGCTTGGGGCCAAGGCGGCGGACGGAACGCCCACCGGCGGGGACATGATGGTGAACCTGAACGCGGAATTGCGCGTTCCGCTTCGGTACGGGTTTATCGGGGCGGTATTCGTCGACGCTGGAAGCGTCTGGTTCGCCCGCGACCCTGTGAACGGCTTCGACCTTCGGAAATCCTCCGGCCTGGGCATTCGCTACCTGACGCCCGTCGGGCCCATCGGCCTCGACTACGCCTGGAAACTGGATCGTCGCGATGGGGAGAGCGCGGCGGAGTGGCACTTCACCATCGGGGCGGTGTTTTGAGGTAAGGGGGGATTCGTGGTAGTTTCGCCTCATGCCGGAGGGGAATGACATGGGCGCGGGGGGCTCTACGGCCGGTTCCGGGTGGCGGGTGTGGTTCGCGCTGGCCTGGTGCGGCCTTATTGCGTCGACGGCGGCGGCTTCGCTCCTTCTCGGGGGCTTCTCCACGGCCGGTGGCGTTTTCGCGGCGGGGGCCGCCGCCGGCGAGTTGGCTCTGGCCGTGGTCAGTTCCGTCCTCCTCGAGCCGACCGTGTTACGTCATGTCCGGCGGATGCGGAATGACCTCGAGTCGAACGTCCGGTACCTCCGGACGATGGCGGAGGTCTCCACCGTCATCGCCGGGACCCTCGATCCCGAGGAACTGTACCGGATCATCCCGGAGCGGGTGATGGCGAAGCTCGGCCTGAACGACTTCCGCATCATGCTCTACTCCATGGAGACGAAGCGGCTTGTGTCGAAATCCGCCCCCGTCGGCCATGGGGCGACGATCCCGGAGTACACTCTCGCCCCCGGGGAAGGGGTTGCGGGGAAAGTGTTCGTCACCGGGGAGCCCGCCTGGATCCCCGACGTCGGGTCCTCCCCGGACTTTCCGCACTACGGGGGGCGTCGCACCGACGTCCGCTCGTTCATGTGCGTCCCCCTCGTGTCCAAGGGGAAGAACATCGGAGTCCTGATGTTGAACCACCCCGAGCCGAACGCGTTCGGCCCCGAGCTGCTCCCGACGATGAGGGTGCTCGCGTCCCATCTCGCCATCGCCATCGATAACGCCGGGATGTTCGGGATGGTCAAATCGCTGGCCGAGAAGGACTCCCTGACGCTGCTCTACAACCACGGGGCGTTCCACGATAAGCTGGCCATCGAACTGGAGCGCGCCGACCGGTACGTCCGGCCGATGTCGGTCATCATGCTGGACCTGGACCACTTCAAGGAGATCAACGACCGGTACGGGCACACGACGGGGGACCGCGTGCTCGCGCTGGTCGCGGGCGCGCTGGGGGCCCACCTGCGGAAGACGGACATCGCGGCGAGGTACGGGGGGGACGAGTTCGCCGTGATCCTTCCGGAGACCGACCTTTCTTCCGCTGCGGTGATCGCGGAGCGCATCGCCGAGGGGATCTCGAACGTCCGGCTGGATACGGGGGGAGAGAGCGTCATCTCCTTCACCGCGAGCGTAGGCTACGCCTCCTGCGGCCCGGACGCACCCGGACGGGGGGAGATCTTGAACATCGCCGACCGCCTCATGTACGATTCGAAGCGGCGGGGGCCCGGAGGGGTGCTCGGGATGCAAATCTGATGCGAAGGGGCGGAATCCATTGGGAAAGGGATTGGTGAAGACATTGGACGATCTGCTGTTTAAATGCGGGTTGATATCCGGCGAGGTTCCCACGACGGAGGAACTGGCCTGGCTGAAAGAGTCGCGAGAGCGGGTGGGAATGGTCATCCGCGTCCGGTGGGTCATCCTCGCCATTCTCGCCGGGTACGCGGTTTACGCGTACTTCTTTTTCCTGCGCGCCACGGAGGATGCGCTTCGGGTCACGCCGCTGCACCTGGCCGTCGCCGTGGGAGCCTTTTTCTTCGCCGTCGCGTACAACGCCTGGTACCAGTACACCTACCGGTGGTTCAGCCGCATCCGGCAGCTGAACCAGGCGCAGCTCCTGTTCGACCTTGTCTTCGTGACCGTCCTCGTGCACTTCAGCGGAGGCGCCGTCTCGTGGTTCTGGGCGATGTTCATGATCCTCACCCTCGAGGCGGCCCTCATCATGGATAAGCCGTCGGACACGTACGCGATCGCGTTGGCGGGCGTGCTGGCCTTCGGGGGGGCGCTCACCTTCGAATACTACGCGTTGATCCCGCCGGTCCCGATGCCCTTCGAGAACAACGCGCTGCAGAACAACTTTTCCTACGGGATGATCAAGTGGGCCTGGGTCTCCATCGTGAACTGCTGCGTCGCCTTCGTCGGGGTGCACATGATGGATACGGTGCGGCGGCGGGAAGCGGAGTTGAAGGAGCTGGTCACCAAGGACGCCCTCACCTCCTTCTATAACCGGCGGTACTTCTTCCACCGGCTGAACTCCGAGATCCAGCGGGCGAAACGGTACGGACGGACCCTTTCCCTCCTCATCCTGGACGTGGACAATTTCAAGAAATTCAACGACACCTACGGTCATCTCGAAGGGGATGCTCTACTGCGGGGAATGGCCGATGTGATACGGGGGACCATCCGCAGGAGCGACGCGAAACCCTCGTACGAGGTCGACATCGCCTGCCGGTACGGCGGCGAAGAGTTCGCCGTCATTCTTCCCGAGGCGGCGCAGGTCCAGGGAGGGGAGGCGGCGGAGCGCCTGCGGGCGAGCATAGAGGCCCGCGGCGCGGGCATCGTCGCGGAAAAGATCAGGCGCCGGATCGAGACGACCCCGCTGGAAGGGAAAACGGTCACGGTGAGCATCGGTGTCTCCTCCTACCCGGAGCACGGGGAGGACGTGGACAGCATGATACGGGCGGCGGACGACGCGATGTACAACGCGAAGCGAGCGGGAAAAAACCGGGTGGTGATCTCCGGGAGCAAATAGGGCCGGGACGCGGGAGGAGACGGATGGAACGCAAAGAGGTGGAGCGGTACCGGCTCGCCCTGTTCGGGCGGATGGTGATGGGCGTCGCCCACGAGGTCGACAATCACCTGAGCGTCGTCCTCGGGTTCTCCGAGCTGATCCAGCTGGCCGCGGGGAAAGAGCAAAAGGTCCGGGACGGCGCCGGGAAGATCCTGTCCGCCGGGGAGAAGATCGGGGCGATCATCCACCAGTTCTCACGGCATGTGCGTCCGCACGCTCCCTCCCCGGAACCGTTCGTCCCCGGAGAGATGATTCCCGAGATCCTCCTGTTTTCGCGGTACGACCTCGGCCGCAACAACGTGACAGTACTGCCTCCTCCGGAAGTCCCTCCGGGGATCCTTCACGCCGACCGGCGGGATTTCGGGCTGGCGCTCCTCGCGCTCCTGTTCAACGCCGCGGAGGCGATGTCGGAGACGGGCGGGGAACTGTCGATGCGGGTCTCCATCGGCGCCGACGGGTGGGAATTCACCGTGGCCGACCAAGGGCCCGGGATTCCCGCGGGGTTGGAGGAGAAGGTCTTCGATGTCGGGTTCACCACCCGCACCGAACCAGTCAACACGGGGATGGGACTCCCGGTCGCGCGGCACCTTGCAGAGCAGGCGGGGGGAACCGTGCGCATCGCGTCCCTGGCCGGGGGCGGCTGCGAGGCGACGATCCGCATGCCGTTGAAAGCGCGGGCCTGATCGCCTTCCGGGGAGGCTTCGAATAAAGCGGGGGGAGGCATCCGAAGATGCCTCCCCCCGTCTCGTTCCATCCCCGCCGCGGGGCGGGGGTCTCGGGGTTATTTCCGCTTATGCCGTATCCGGCGTCTCCAGGAGATCGCGCCCAGGCCCGCGAGGATCAGGAACGCGTCGATGTTCGACCCGCCTGACCGGGTTCCTCCGACGATGGAACACCCGCCGCCGGAAGAGCTTGACGTCAGATCGATGGTACCGCCGCCCGATGTCTCCGGCGAGGCCACGCCGATTGGATCGATGAGGATGCCGTTGTCCTGCGCGGCATCCGCCGATGGAGCGCCGCCGGGAATCGTCATCGTGAGCGCATTCCCGTTGAAGACGGCGCCGGGCACCTCGTGGAACCCGATGGCATCCGCCTGGTACACCTTGCCTCCCGCGGGAAGGGCGGTGGGGAAGGTGATCGTTACCGTGGCGTTGCCGCCGGAGGGGACTCCCATTGCCCGGAACGAGACCATGCCATCCGGGAATTCATACCCCCCCGGCGCTCCGGCCTGGTTGAGCCGTGCGCTGCCATCCGAGATCGCCATGGCCGACTTGATGGAAGGCGTCGAACCGCCCGCCACGGCCGAACTGGTGGAAGTCGCCGTGCTGCCGTTCGCGTCGATATGGATTTTCCCCGTCCCGGTCGGCGTCCAAAGGGATGCCCTTCTTGCGTCATCCGGATGGTCGTCTTCGGTGTCATAGGATCCGTCATCGTCGGAATCCGTACTCCCGGCAATCGTCGTAAACTGCCAGGCGAAAGGAGCCGTCAGGGGACTCCCCGCGGCCATTGTGATGGTTCCTATGTACGTTGCACCATTGGCGAGGGAGCAGTTCGGAATAAACGTGCCGCTGGTGAGATTCCAGTTGTACCGGAACGATCCCTGCACGATCCCGTCGCTCACGCAAACGCTGCCGCGGTAAGGTTCTGACGGCGTGACGCTCGAGTCGCTCGTCGGAACGTCGGGCTTCAACGTGAAGGTGTTCCGGTTGAAGATGGTATCGATTCCCGCGATCCCGCCGTTCCTGACGACGATCACGGTGTTCACGGGAACATCCACGGTGTTGTCCGGGGGCATGACGCTGAGTGTCCCCGCCTGCGAATTCACGTCGACGATGCTCACCGCCTTGGTGGCGGTCCGGGTCATCCCGCCGGAGGTGTAGCTGGCCGTGAGGGTCACCGACTGGTTCGACGTGACCGCCAGGGTGGTGAGGACCCCGGAGGTGCTCACGTTGGCGTATGTGGTGGGAGAAACGCTCCAGGACGGAGAAACCTGAGTCGTCGTCCCGTCGCCCCAGTTTGCCGAGGCGGTATAGATTGCGGTGCTGTTCTCGTTGACCGAACCCGCGCCGTTGATCGCGATGCCGTCCAACGTCGCCGCGACGTCGACGATGGTCACCGTCTTGGTGTTGGTCTTGGTTACCCCGTCGGCGGTGTAGCTGGCCGTGACGGTTACCGACTGGTTCGATGTGACCGCCAGAGTGGTGAGAACCCCGGAGGCGTTCACACTGGCGTATGTCGTCGGAGAAACGGTCCAGGTCGGAGACACCGATGTGTTCGTCCCGTCGCTCCAGGTCGCCGTGGCGGCGTAGGTCGCCGTGGCGCTCTCGTTGACGGAGGCCGGCCCGCTGATCGCGATGCCGTTCAAGGTTGCGGCCACGTTCGCGATGGTCACAGAGACGGACGCCGTGCGGGTCACCCCGCCGGAGGCGTAGCTGGCGCCGACGGTCGCGGTCTGGTTCGCCGTGACCGACGGCGCGGTGAGGACGCCGGAGGCGCTGATCGTCCCCAGGGTCGTGGTCCATGTCGGGGTGACGGTCGTCGTCGTCCCGTCGCTCCAGGTCGCCGTGGCGGCGTAGGTCGCCGTGGCGCTCTCGTTGACGGAGGCCGGCCCGCTGATCGCGATGCCGTTCAAGGTTTTTGTCGCCGCTGCCACGGTAAAGGAACTGGTCGAGACGGTTTGCCATCCGTGTCCGGGGTTGTTTGGATCGACTTTCCAGCCGGTTCCGAAGGTGGCCGAGCCGATGTCATACTGGTTTCCATACCATGCCACCTGCCATGTATAGGTGCCGGACGCGGTGGGCGCCGGGGCACTGAGCGTAACAGGCCAAACCGGTGCATTGATCGGCCCATCCGTTGTGGAAGGGGTGGATCCCGTGCTTATGGCGAGTTGAACCCCGTTCTGGTCGTATAAAATGGCGCGTGCCTGGCTTGGGCGGTATCCGCCGGTGATGGTCACGCTGACGGTTTCGCCAGCCGCGTAAGAGGTCTTGTTCGTCGCGCCGGCGACATTGATGCCGGTCTTTGAACTGCTTGCATGCGTGCCGTGCGCATGACACATGCCGCAAAAATTAGAGCCCGCCTGGCCTATATGACAACCGGAACAATTGGCGTTGAAATAACTACTTGAGGCATTCGCATTCGGCGCCATGATCGCGATGGCGGCGAACAGGAAGAAAAAGAACAGCACTTTTCCCTTGTTTCCGGATCGTTTCGTGAGGACATTTCCCATCGTTGTCGGTCTCCCTGGTTTGTATTTTTCGGATATCGGGCGTCAACTGCCGGATCACTCCTCTATTCCATTGCTGAAGGGTGTCCATCGGGGAAGGGGTCGGGAATGCGGGAACGATGTTGGAAGAGGAATCGGGTTTTCCGTTTCGTGGGAATTAATTTCGATAATGAAATCGACACGGATTATCCTTTCCCGGCGTATTTTATGGCCATACGGTATAACTGCGCATAACGTTTACTGTTATTTCAGTTACTGTTGCGAAACCGCACATTTAAGGGGGCACGTTTTATACGTTGGGAAAAAGATTAAGCAATATCAGTACCAATATGGGTATTTATTTCGCCAACCAGGGGGAGTAGCCCCACGGTAACACCTTGAGATTACCTATTATTGTCAGGAGTAATTCCAGGTAATGTGTTGATCCGACCGCGCTGTTGGTGCGTTATGATTCGGTGCGTCGGGAAGACGGGGGGAGGCACCCTCCACACACAAGGCTTGGCTTCACAGAATGCTTATTGCGGGGTACCCCAGGGAGCGCATTTCTTTCGGGAGTGGAGCCGCCCCTCCATGGCTCCGGCTTTTGCGGCGGGGCTCGGAGCTTACGCGCTCCCGCCTTCGCCGACGCATGGCTAGCCCAGCCATAGCTCGAAAAGAAAAAAGCACGGGGGGTACATCTCCCCATGCTTTTCGAGCGAAGGCTGGTGCCGAAGGGGGGATTTGAACCCCCACGTGGTTGCCCACACCAGACCCTGAATCTGGCGCGTCTGCCAGTTCCGCCACTTCGGCACGTATTGCGCGGAAGTAGAAGAGTAACGCAAAACCGCCCGTCGCGGCAATCCCCAAAAACCGACCCGAAAAATATTCCTGCCGGTATGATGGGGGAAAGGATTTCGACAGGTGAGGAGATTTCGCGGATGCGCGACCAGGCGTATTGGGAACAGTGGCTCCGGCAGCGATCGATGGCGCTCGATGAGCCGCGCGCGTCGGTGAAGGATTGGTACCGCGAGGCCGGCGTGGAGAAGGGCGAGCGCCGAGCCTTCAAGGCCGCGCTGAAGGCGCTGAACCCGGACGGGGTGAGGGGGAAACGGGAGAAGAAGCCGCCACGGCGGGGGAAGGGGCGGATCGAAGGTGGAGGCACGCCGTACGGCGCCCCGCGGGACCGCCGGGGGGCGGACGGTGGCCGGGCCGTCGAGGGACGCCTGCGCTTTACGCGCGAGGGGCGGCCGGTCGTGATTCCGAACGACCCGGAGACGCCCATCGTGCGGATCCCGGGGCACTCCCTCTCGGGGGCATGGCCCAAGGACCGGGTGCTGGTGCGGCTCGATCGGCGGCGGGCAGGAGGCCCGTCGTATGGGCGTGTCGAGAGGATCCTCGAGCGTGGGATCCGGACGTTCGTCGGCCGGTACGCGCCGGCGGGGAACCGTTTCTTCGTCCGGTTCCGCGACCGGGAGTCCGACCTGCTTCTCGAGGTGGACCTACCTGATGATTTTTCGGCGGAACCCGGGGACCTCGTCCTCGCGGAAGTCACTGAATATCCAAAAGGGGAGAAGGAGGGGCGGGCCCGCGTCGTCCGCGCCCTTGGGAAGTCGCACACGATGGAGACCCTGTTCCTTGCGGTGACCTCCTCGATGGATTTACCCGTCGCCTTCCCCGGTCCCGTGCTGAACGCGGCGGAGGCGGTCCCGCAGGCGGTCCGCCTTTCCGCCCGCGGCGGCGGAGTGTGCCATGGGGACGAGACGCTCCCGCGGGTCGACCAGAGGGATCTTCCGTTCGTCACGATCGACGGGGAGGACGCCCGGGACTTCGACGACGCCGTCTGCCTTGTCCGGGAGGGGGATGGATTCCGACTGTTTGTCGCGATCGCCGATGTCGCCCATTACGTCGAGCCGGGATCGCCTCTTGACCGGGAGGCGTATCTCCGCGGCACCAGCGTCTACTTCCCCGACCGCTGTATCCCCATGCTGCCTCCCGAACTCTCGGAGGGGGTGTGCAGCCTGAAGGCCGGCGTGAACCGCCTGACGATGACGGTCGAGATCCCGATCCGGCCGGGGGGCGCGCGGGGTGCTCCGTCCTTTTACCCCTCCGTCATCCGAAGCCGCGCGCGTCTGACCTACGACGAGGTGCACTCCTTCCTCGGCGCCGGTACCCTCGAGGTGAATGGGGGGATGCCGGGCGGCGCGAAGATCACGCCGGAGATCGGGCGGATGCTGCGGGACATGACGACGGCGGCGGGACAATTGACCCTTGCGCGCTTCGGGCGCGGCGCCCTCGATCTCGACCTGCCCGAGGCGGAGATCGCCGTCGTGAAGGGGATGCCGGTCTCCGTGAAGCCGTCGGAACGGTTCGAATCCCACCGGCTGATCGAGGAGTTCATGCTGCTGGCGAACACGGCTGTGGCCGAGTACCTGTCCGGCCGCGGCGACGCCTTCCTCTTCCGGATTCACGAGGAGCCCGCAATGGACAAGATCGAGGAGTTCGAGGCGGCGGCAGGCAAGCTTCTGCGCCGTTCACGCCCCACCGGCCGTCGCGACATGTCTTCCCTCCTGCAGGCGTGGGCGGATCTCGCGCGCGGGGGGAAATTCGAGCGGGCGGTACACAGGATGCTCCTGCGCAGCCTGATGCTCGCGCGTTACGGCCCGGAGACGATGGGGCATTTCGGGCTCGCCCTCTCGCGGTACACCCATTTCACCTCCCCCATCCGCCGCTACCCGGACCTCCTCGTCCACCGGGTGCTCAAGGCGGCGCTCGGGGACCGGGGATCGGCCGACTCCCTTCGGACCCTCCGTGAGAAGGGACCGGAGATCGGGACCCATCTTTCCGGAAGGGAGCGGCTGGCGACGGAGGCGGAGCGGGCGCTCGAACAGCGGGCGAAGGCGCTGTTCATGTCCGGGCAGGTGGGGCGTACCTTCGATGGGACCGTCTCCTCCCTCGTCTCCTCGGGATTTTTCGTGGAGTTGGAAGGCTTCATGATCGACGGGATGGTTCACGTCTCGACGCTGCGGGACGATGAATACCGGCTCTCGCCGGACCGGATGGAGTGGGCCGGGCAATACCGGAAGCGCAGGATCGGGCTTGGCGACCGCGTGCGCGTGCGGGTGCGCCGCGCCGACCCCGACCGGGGAGAGGTCGATTTCCTGCTGGTTGAAAAGATGCCGGAATCTCCTTAATATGAAGGGCAGCCGGGGGTGACCATGCCGAAAAAGCTTCTTCTTGCGGAAGACAGTCTGACCATCCGTAGGGTGTTCGAGCTCGCCCTGTCATGTTCGGACATCGCGATCACCGCGGTCGACAACGGGGAGGATGCCGTCCGCCTCGCGGGCGAAATCTCCCCCGACCTGGTGGTCGCCGACCTCACGCTGCCCGGGAAAAACGGCTTTGCCGTTGCCGCGGAACTCCGCGCCATGGAGAAGACCGAAAAGATCCCCGTACTCATCCTCTCCGGGACCCTGGTGCCTCTCGACGAGGCGCGCTTAAAGGCCAGCGGGGCGAGAGGCGTCCTTTTCAAGCCCTTCGAGTCCAGGGAGCTGCTGGATAACATCGAACGTCTCCTGCGCGAGGGGACGGCGGTACCGGAGTCCGGGAAACCGCAGGAGGCGCCGGCGGTCGACGAGCGCTGGGACTTCAGCGACGTCCTGGACGAGGTCGAGGCCGAGACCGGCCCGGGGAAATCCGCGGCGCCCGCGCCGCCGGCCCGGGACGGGTTGCTTCCCGGTGCGATCCTACCCGGGGACAACGGGGAGGAT
>JAMDCN010000071.1 GCA_023489025.1 Deltaproteobacteria bacterium
ACAGCGCCTTGGGAGTCTTGCATGAACCGCCGTATGCCGAACGGCACGTACGGTGGTGTGGGAGGTTGGGGGCCGTAAGGCCCCCCGCCTACCCGATCAAAGACATCGAAGCTAGTGATACCACTTTGGATATTCGTGATGCTGATGCAACACAAATAACGGTTTCCTCTCCGAAATTAATTGAAACGGGAGGAGAATTCGCAACGTTCTCTCGAGATTCTAAAAATATCTTGTACACAAAATTAGATGTGGACAAGAGGTCTTTTACTCCGAGCCGTGTATTTGGCAATAGAAATATTTACGTGATGAATAACAACGGGACTAACAAGAGATTAATAATAAAGAATGGTTTTAACGGAGTATGGTCGCCTATGGGGGATAGGATTGCTTATTGTTCCCAGGAATACGGAACCGACCAAAGGAACATACAAAAGTGGCTTGATGTATTGACCATATTAGACACAAAAACAAAGAAGAAATATAGGATCACGCAGGTTGACGATTGTTATGTTTCTAAAATAGATTGGTCTGCAGATGGGAAATACATATATTATCGCCACACGATGACTCCTTCTGATATAGGGAAAAGTGGAATAAGGGTAGATTTGGATAATTTGAATGTGGAGAAAGTCGACAAAATAACTTCGGATCAAGAGTGGACTTTTTCCAGCATTCACCCAAAGGTGTGGTTTTTTGAAGGATATGCCAATAACATACAAGGTATCCATGGCATATGGGTAAAAAATAAGAAAATTGAAAATATTCCATATTTTGAGCGTTTGTTAATCCCACTTACATTGAATCGATTTAAGATGTTTATGTCATCAGATTTAAAGACTCTGTTATATGAGGGTGGCGGAGATATTTGGTGGCCAGGAAACATATATACTGTAAACGTCAGTACATTAAAAATACCGACCAGAACAATTTTTAAAGCGGATATTGGTAAGAATCTTCTTCTCCAATATTGGAAGGATAACTGGCCAGGCCCTGAACCTCAAAGAGTAACTCCTGAAGAAAAAATAGATGCAATAGCAAAGAATGGGGAGATATGGGGTAAAATAAAGAGTCAAAAAGTAAACCCACTCAATAATAAAGTTGTTGGGCCTGGCCAGTTATCCTTCCAATATTGAAAACTCAAAGAGGTGGGTGAGAATGAATCTGAAGTTATTATTATAACACAGTCTATTCCAATTGAAAAAGGCGACATAATTACTGACCTTGTTGGATATGCAGATTTCAAATACATTTCCCCAGGTGCCTGGAATGGTCAAAATTATGAACACTCTTTTAGTGTTTGGGGTAGTATAAAATAGTGGGTTGTTGTTTAAGCCAGTGATGTACTCAGTAGACCTTTGCTCGGCGAAGCATTCTCTCGGTAATCCGGGGATGGGCGACACCGGTATTGTTGTATATGTGATGGAGATCCAATAAAACGAAAGGAGGACAGACATGTCAGACTTAGTCGCCAATGCTAAGACAAGCTTAGCTCCTCAGGACGTCATTATTCGAGCTGTTCAGTTTTTCTCGACGAAAAAGTGGAGAGCGTCAAGTCAATCCGAGAGAATTGCCACATTCGATGGGAAGTTTGTGCCTTGGGGGTTGCTCATCCTCACTATCGTGGGGTTTCTCGCCTGCCTTGTGCCAGGGATAATCATGTATATCATTGTCTTGCGGAAGGCAATGCAATTTCAGACCATCGTGGTGACGGCTAATCCCATTCCTGAAGGTTCCGATGTGGTGTTAAAGTATTCGAAATATGGGAATCAGCTCGTTGCAGAATTTCTCAGTGCCCTGCCTCCTGTGAGCCAGTAGCGACACACTGGATTAAACATGGGGGACGAACAGAGCCGGGAGAAGTGGTTCCGCCAACTGAAAAAGTCCACCGAGGAAAGCTCGAAAAGCTGGTGGACCACACTTCTCCTCTCCTTCATAGCTCTGGACACAATTTATCTCGGCGATGTGTTACTCGGGGTAGTGAAATTTTTCACATTCGGAGGATTTTTGCTTTGGTTGGCATACGACCTCGTTATGCTTTTAATCGGGAGAAGGCGTGACGCGGATGGGAAACGGGTACGTCCCCCGTATTTGTGACTCTTATGACAAAGGGAAAAACCTGCGCCGCTGGATGGTTCTCGGGCTCGCTGGCGGTGCTGTTGTCCTGCCTGTAATCCTTCCCACCTTTCGCGAGTCGGTGTTCACGGTTTGCTTCTTCCGCTACTTCGTTGGAATTCCCTGTCCCCTGTGTGGACTTACCCGTTCAGTCATATTTGCCGGACATCTGCAATTGTGGACTTCCTTGGCGCTCAACCCGTTAGGAGTGTTGATCTACATTGGCTTGTTGGCCATAGTCGGGATGGAACTTGCCTATCGGTTGACGGGGACAGTGGGATTTGTCCATTGGCCCGGCGCTAGGTACGACAAAACGGTTTTAGGGATTCTGACGGGGTTGTTACTGCTCACTTGGTGTTACAACATATTCTTCAATCCCTTTATGTGACCAAGGTCAAGAGTTTATGAAACTCCCGGACCTGATCATTGCGATCTGTAATGCTTTCAATAGGGCGAATCCATCGCTCTGTGACTGGAGGACGGTGAATTGGAGCGGGCAAGGACAAGATATACTCCCGGATCTCAGGAGCAAGGCGCAGCATGCCCATGATCTGGGTAACCCGGGCGCGAGTGATCCCTTCCCGGCGGGCGATCTCTGCCTGGTTTCGGACCTCGCCGGCGTCGAGCTGCCGCCGCCACTCGATTGCCTTTCGGAGGAGTTCGGTTACACGGGGGGTCTTGGGACCCGTAGGCTGATCGAGATTGCCCCGGGTCAACGGAACGACGCTCACGACCTGGTCGGCCTCGATCCGCCGCGTCAGGACGCCGATACGGTCGTCTTCGACGATTCCCATGGGTCCGATGGCGACTTCCACCTCCTGTTCGCGGTAGGTTGCCAGAAGGGCACCATTTTGGCCGGATATAGCGGCGTGAACGATTCGAAACCAGATTTCCGGCCCCGCGGCACGCGATCGGTTAGTAGAGCGGCACATTCGGCCGGTTTCCACCTCGTAACCAGATGATTCGTCAGAGGTTATTTCGGGGTGGCCCGGGTGGGTCGCACTACTAACTTTCGTAGTGTGGCCAACTCGGGGAGCCAGATGTTACAGTTCGCGAACCGCTGAGAATTCGGTAACACATACCAGATCTCGACGGTCTTGCGACTATGTATAAGCACCTTCTTCACCAGCAGGTGGAGAAGGTGCTTCTTTTTTGGGTTCGGCCCTTCGGCCATTACGTTCTCGAAATTGTCCACGAGGGACGCAAGCATCTCCCGGTCGATGGCCGGTAGCTCCAGCCGCTCCCTCCGGGCCTCCAGCCCCTCCCTTTCCGCCTCCATTTCCTTCAGCCGGGCCCGCAGGCCTGCGACCTTCTCGTTGCACAACTCCGCCTTCAGCGTGCCCGCCTCGAACGCCTCGAAGTAGCGATCGACGGCCCCGCGGGTCTTAGCCAGCTGGCCGTCGATCCGGGCGATCTCCTTCTCAAGGTCCGGCTTCTCGGCTGTAAGGCGCTTGTTGGCCTCCTCCCATATCCGGGCCATCAGGTTCTCGTCCCGGAGGATGCTCTTTACGTCCTCGACGATCGCCTGTTCGAGGCGCTCCGCCCGCACGAACTCCTGGTCGCACTCGTGGTGGTTGGTCCGCTTCGAGCAGGCGTAGTACGAGATGCGTGTGCCCTTCTTCGTCCCCGAGGTCCCGAACATGTGGCTCCCGCACTTGGCGCACCGGATGATCCCGGTGAGGAGCCGCTCGCTCCCGTTGCGGAACCGGCGCCCGCCCGACTCCTCGTGCCTTGCAGCGAGGACCTGTTGGGCCTTCTCGAAGACCAGATCCGACACGACCGGGTCGTGGTGCCCTTCGTAAGTCACCTCGCGCCAGCGGATCTTCCCTATGTAGACGGGGTTACTGAGCATGTGCAGCATGACCCGCCGCCCCCATTTCCGTCCGTTTCGGTTCCGGTTGCCCGCATCGTTCAGCTGCGTACAGATCGCGGATGAACCTTCCTTGCCGAACGAATACAGTTGGAACATCTTTCGGACGATGAGTGCCTCGTCTTCTTTGACGACCAGCCCTTTCTCGGGATCGAGCAGGAATCCGTAGGGGACGGTCCCCCCGACGAACCGTCCTCCCTTGGCCTTCTTTTCCATTCCGACCTTTGTCCGCTCGACGATGGTGGCGTGCTCGAACTCGGCGAAGACCCCCAGCATCTGGAGCATCATCTTCCCGGCAGCATTCGCCGTGTCGAACGGCTCAGTGATGCTTTTCAGCGCGACCCCGTTCTTCGTCAGATCGTCCACCATGAGGGCGAGCTCGCGTACCTTGCGCGACAGCCGGTCCACCCGGAAGACGAGGAGGGTGTCGAATGCCTTGGCCCCGGCGTCGAAGAGCATCTCCTCCAGCCCGGGCCGGTTCATGTGGGTGCCCGACTCGGTGTCCCGATAGAGCTTGTGGAGCTTCCAATCGTCCCCGTACTGGGCCTTGCAGAAAGCCTCCAACCGCTCCGACTGCGCCCCGAGGGAGTATTTCTGGTGGTCCTCGTCGGTCGAGATGCGGGTGTAGAAGGCGACCCGGGTCACCTGGCCGTTCCCGCCTGTGGTCTGGGTCTTGGCCACGATGGCCCCTCGTTCTCCTATTGCCGCAGCGTGTTGAGCTTTTTGAGTCCCGCGCCGGGAACCTCGTAGCTCCAGAAGGTCCAACCGTCGACTTCTTTCCCCGTGACCTCCTTGCCAGCCCGGGACGGGCTGGTGAAGGTTTTGCCGTTGACCGTGATCGTCCCGTTCGGATTCACTGTCGCCTTGTGCTCGGTCCCTTTGTACGTGACCACCAGCTCATTTGGGGCCACCTCGAGGGAGGCCAGTACCGGCGTGCGCTTGCCGGGCTTTTTCTCCGCCGGGGTCTTCTTTGCGGCCTTCTTCTCGGATTTCTTTTTCGCCGCTTTCGGATTCGCGGGCGGCATCACCCACGTCTTCCCGTCTGCGCTCTTGCTGGTCTTCTGTTCCGTGGCTTTCCGCTTCTTCGTCATGGTGTTATGCCTCCTTTCTTTCTTTGCGCTGCATCTTCCAGATCTTCGCGAGCATCACCGCGTGGTCCATCGCCCGGGTGAAGTTCTCCGCCGTCCGGATCTCGTCGAGCGTCCCATCTGTACCGCCAGCGCCCCAGGAGACCCGCACTTCCCAGTTCTCCACCCGCATCTTGGTTTCGGAGTCGTAGGAGCGATCGATCCGCTCCCGGACCTCGATCGTCCCCGACCAGAATCCGCGAGGCCTGATCTCCGCGTACCGGAGCCCGTTGTCGTAGGTCTGAACCTTGATCATGAAGAGTCCGTGGTCCACCCCGCCCGCCTCGGGAGCGAGGTACCACCAGCACCGGGAGCACATTCCGTTCTCCGCGTTGTAGTCCTTCTCCTTCTCCGTTGCCCCGCAAACCGGACAGGTCACCTTCGGTCCCTCGGCCATCGTCATCCTCCTCATCGCTGTGGCGGTTCTCATGGCAATCCCTCCTTCGTCCGCTAGTTGATTCCGTGGATCTGCCGCGCCTTCTGGAACCCGACCCACTCCCCGTGGAGCCCAAGTCCTCGGGCCGCCAGTTCTTCCTTGGCGATCCGGTTCAGATCGATCTCGCCCCGGGCGACCGCGGTCAGGACCTTGGTCTCGGCGATCTGGATGAACCCGATCTCGTCCACCGTGAGCGGTCCCGCGGCATATCCGGCCTTCTTTTTCAACACTCCGCCACCTCCGAACCTGTTGTTTTTCATCGTTTATTCCCCCTTTCATGGACACTCCTACCTCGCGGGGTACCCCGAATCAAGGTAAATTGTTGATTTGAAAGAGGCAATTCATGAGCCTCCTAAAGGTAAAAAGGCTACCCCGGGTAGCCAAAGGGGACAGAACTCCAAAGCCTTTGAAATATTTGAGGAATACTTGGGATGAAGAGGAGATCTTGACGCCTAACTCATGTTAGGCATAATGTTTGGTCTTGTCTCCGGACCGGAGGCGGTACGGATTGCGGTCGCCAAGAGGGGACAATTCGCTGGGTAGGAGAGATGGGGAATATGCCCAATACAGAGAACCTAACCCAGCGCCAGCGGGAAACGCTTGAATGGGTGAAGGATTTCATCCGCGAGAACGGGATGCCACCGACTGTTCGGGAGATCGGAGCAGCATTCGGGATCAAGAGTTCCAGTGTTTTCGATTTGCTCGCTGTGCTCGAGCGGAAGGGATGCCTGCGGCGTGGTGACCGAGGCGCGCGATCTCTAATCGTCGAAGGTCTGTCTAGCGCCCGAAACGAAATTTCGGAGGTACCAGTTGTCGGGAGCATCGCCGCTGGTCGACCCATCGAGGCTATTGAGGATGACCGTGGGTCGATTGCCGTCAGCAGAGATTTGACCCGAGGTCGTAAGACCTACGCCCTGAAGGTGGAAGGCGAAAGCATGGTGGACACCGGCATCCTGGATGGCGACTACGTGATCGTGAGAAAACAGGAGATGGCTGACGATGGGGATATCGTGGTGGCGCTCATTGGGGAGGAGGTCACCCTCAAGCGTTTCTATCGGGAGAAGAACGGTGTCCGCCTCGACCCAGCTAATCAAAACATGTCGTCGATAATGATTTCGGCTGGAGATTTCAGGATCCAGGGGTTGGTAGTCGGTGTGATGCGAATGTTGGTCAACCGTAAGGAAAAAAGGAAATAGCCCATGGGCAAACACCGGACCTTCAACGCGGATCGCTTCTTGGACAAATTCCAGGGAAAGGAGCCAATCCTACGCGGTTATGTCGGAATGTGGGAAGGACGCCTGGAACTAGACATTGCGAATATGGACATTCCACGGTTCAAGGAGTTCCTGGTCAACGGCGAAGGTGACGGGAAGGGTGAACTGCTCGATGGGCTCTATCGGGCCTACGATCTCTGCACGGAACGCGGCCACGAGGATCTCCTTGCCGCATGTCGGGCATGGGGGAAAGATCCCGATCCCGGAGAAGAACTCCCCGTGGAATGCCTGAGCCTGAAGATTCGAACCGAGGACGAGGATGCCTTCAGCTTTGCCTATGACCGGAACACATTATGGCGGGCCGAGAGTTTCTCCCTCTTCCGGGGGAAGGAGCCCAAGGGCATCACCGATGTTCCGGCAGCCGCATCACGGTTTCAGGAAAAGCTGGCGGTGGTGTTCAAGGAAGATAAGAATAGCGACCGCGTTCTGGTTCGCCAATATCGTGAGGGGCCGTATACCAACTTCATCGTGTACCACGAGAAGCGCACCAAGGCTGAGCTGATCTTCAAGGGCACCAAAACACGCCCCAAGATTTCGCCGACAATCCTTCGCCCAGCCCAACAGGATTTCATCAGCTACAACAACGAATCGGGCCAGATCGAGATCGAGGCCCGGTTTGAAAAAGATGAAGCCATTCTGCGAAAGAAATTCGCGGAGTGCTGTCTTGAGGACTTAGACTTCTTCGAAGGGGGGGAAGCGGGGAAACGCCTCGACTTAGCGAGGATTGGCGAAGAGGATTTCGACATGCCGGTGGACGAAGGGCATTCCGCTGTGTTGGTTGATCTCCAATTCAAGATGAAGCAGTTGCATGCGCCGTCTGTCGCCATCCGCTCCAAGAACGTGCTGGATACGTTGGATAGAAACAACCTGCGCAATCAACTCGCCGGAAGTTCAATCTGCAAGGCCGTTTTCAAAATAGGTTTTCCTGACGATCGCCGGGGGAAGCGCGTCGATCTTTCGGGCACGAACAAGATCAAGTTTAAGCGGGCGACCCACGCTGAAGATGTTTTTAGGTATTTACGAAATTGGGGAGTGGCCATTGGCTGACTCCCTCCTTGGTTTTATTCTGACCCGGCTTGATCAGATTGAATCCCCCGTGTTTCTCAATAGGGAACTGGAGAGGTTTCCTGCCGAAGACCTGAAGGCGCTTTTATCCGAAGGTCTCCTGCGGGAGACGTCGAGGGCGACCGAGATCCCTCGTCACGCACATCTCCCCGCGGGCGGAGATCTTATCGTGCGACAGACGGAAAAGGGCCTGTTCGGCGTGGCGGATGAGGACGATTACTTTGATCCCATCCCCCTGGTCGAGGATGATGTCCGCCAATACGAGGTAATAATCTCTAAGGTCATCGAGCGCATTCGTCGAGAAAACGACCTAGTAGGCGTGCCGGTCGCAAACGGGAGAAAACTATTCCTGGTTGGTGAACGCCTTCTACAGGGCCATGATCGAGCCGATGTTTACCTGTCCCTTATCAATGACGATCCGTCTGAATTCTTGTTGATCTGTAAGAAGGTCCAGCCTACAAATCCACGGCCGGTGGTGATGCTCGTCCCGAGACCGATCCCCTTCTCCGTGGAAAACATTCAGCTACTCAGAAGTTGGGGGATATATATCGTTCCTCTAATACCAGATCTGGGCGGCAAGCGCTGGGAACTGCCGTGGAGCCAGATCTTACGGAAACCCATCGAGGGTGGAATGGCGGAAGTCACGCCTGAAAACATCTATTGTCGTGTTATCAGCAAGGATGGAACGCAGTCTCTGGACAAATCCCGATACCAAGCGCTCTTAAAGACCAGGAACAAATACGACATGTTCATCGACGGGATGACCCGGGAAACAAGTTGTCGAGACGGTAAGGGACACTCGCAGGCGGCGAAGCTTACACCCAAGGAACTGGGCATCGTGGTCGATGTCATCATGGCGGGCAAGCCGATGCGACCGTATAACACCAAGACGGGTAATAACTGCTCAAGCAGCAGCTCTGTCTGCAGATTGTTCGTGGAAGCCCGTAAAAAGGTCGACGTGAAACTCGGGCGCTACAGATATCGTGCCTTTCGTCTTCATAAGGATTCCAGCGACTCGAAGCTCAACGCCCACGAGTTCACGCCGCCGGATAGTTTTTTGTACTGCTTGATTCTTCCCGCCTGACGGGGTCTTTCCTACTTCTTCCGCTTCGCTCCCTTCTCGCTCGCATCTCGCTCCGTCTTCGCTCCCGATCCGGATGATGGAAGTCATGGCGGCCTGAAAAGGTCGTCTGATTTTCTCGCGGAAAGGAGATGGCCGCATGGCGAAGGAATGGCGCTGTAAAAAGTGCGACACCCTTCTTGGCGTCGAAATCGGCGCGCGTTTGCACCTGCGCTACAAGCAGGTGCAATACGTCGTGGATGGAGGCGACTACAACGTGATCGCTGTCTGTCGGAACTGCTTCTCGGTGAACGATCGAAAAGGTGAGGAGGAACCGCCCCCATCCGTTGCTGCGAACGGGTAGCAACCCAATTCGAAACAACCTCGAGGTGCTCGACGCCCTGATTGGCCCATAAGAGGCGCCAGACGCCCGGCCGGAAAGGCCAGGCGTCATGGTTTGCCCCTCGAGGAGGGAAGACCGCGAACGATTTGAGCAGGAAATCCATTCCAGTGAGTACAAGAAGCTGTTGCGGGCTCTTCAGCGCGAAAGTCCGTTTTTCCGCCGGTTTGTTACGTGGAAGGATGTCGTCGCGTTTATGTGGGCAGGAACGTCAACTGACCCAAGGAAGGATGAAATCCTCCGTTCCATTTTTGATGCCTATACAAAGGACCAGGACGCGCGCTGGCACATGATCATCTTGGTAATGTTCCTGCCTGGCTTGGAAAATCTCCACGGACAGAAGCATCGCTGGGACCCCGATCCGGAGGAACTCTGGTCCAACATTCTATGGACTGCCCTCGAGGTTCTTTCCCGGATCGATATCAATCGCCGTCCAGACAGACTGGCCCAGAAAATCTACAACGACACCTTTCACCGCCTATACGAAAGATATCTCGACATCTGGGAACGTTTGGACCGCGAGAAGCCCGCTGATTGGGATGAACTCGTGGCGCTGGCCGACATAGAGGAGGCCAAGGCACATGCCGGCAAATTCGACTGCATAAACTTCTTCACTCATGGATTTCGGGAGGAGAAGGAAAACGAGGTCCGGCAGCTACACGGGCATATGGAGGCAGGCCGGATAACCGAAGCCGACTTTCTGCTGC
The DNA here is from genome assembly GCA_023489025.1 of Deltaproteobacteria bacterium. The sequence continues at coordinate 10,052 of JAMDCN010000071.1, forward strand.
TTGTTGGCACGAAGGTTTATGGAAATTCCATCACCGAATACGCCCAAAAGGTGGGCCTTTCCTACCAAGCCGCCAAGAAACGGCGGCAGCGAGCCGAGGCCGTTATCTACGCGTTTTCAGAGAAGAAACGTTGATCCCCAAGACGGCATGTCCCCATCAATGTTCTCCCTACCCCTTTTCACTTTTAGAGGGGACTGAAAAGACGAACGAGGGAGGTGAGGGACCCATGATCACGAAAGCGGAAGCGAAAGAACTGATCAACGACCTGTTCGAGGAGGAGGCCCTTCTCATCGGGGGGTTGGCGGCCGTCCACAAGATGGAGGACGACCTCGTCTGGAGGCTCGTCCGGAACCTCGATGTGATCCGCCAGAAGGTCCTGCGTCGACTCGAGGACAAGGCCTCGGAGGAGGGGGAGGTGGGACCGCCGAGGAGGCCGAACCTCAAACCTCACCCGGCGGTCGAGGATTTCCTCCTCTCCTTGAGGAGGGGGTAACCGATGGCGGAGACGGGTTCCATCGAGCTGAAGCGCCACTACCGCCAGCTTCCCATGGAAGAAATCGACGAGTTGGTCTCTGCCGTGGCGGACCTGGTCGTGGACTTTCTCAAGAAAAGACATGATCCCGTTCAACCGGACAAATCCAAGCAGGAGCAGGAGGTACTCGCATGAACCTACCGACCGTATTCCAGAGACGCCACGGCGATAGCAACGCCCTCGTGGACATGTCGATTCTGACCCACGAATCCGCAGACGTGTACCACGCCAAGCGGGACAAGTTCCTGTCCAGCCACCAGCTTTCGGAATTCCGCCGCAATCCGCTGCTCTTCCACAAAAAGCAGCAGGGGCTGGTGCAGGAAGAGGACCGTCCGGCGTATCTGATCGGCCAGGCGGCGCATGCGCTCGTCCTCGAAGGCCGCCAGGTCTACGAGGACCGGTACGCCTTCGGGGGGCCGGTCAACCCCAAGACCGGCGGACCCTTCGGCAGCCGTACCAAGGCGTTTGAGGATTGGGCGGCCGCGCAGGGCAAACCGGTCCTTACCCACGAGCAGATGGCGCTCATCGAAAAACTTAACGCCGCTGTCTATGCCCACGAACACGCATCGGCGCTCCTGGCCGACGGCGTTCCCGAAGGAGTGATCCGTGTGGATTACTGCGGTACGGCGTGCCAGGCGCGGTTCGACTGGCTCTCCCCGCAGCGCGGCATCGTAGACCTCAAGACCTGCGATAGCCTCGAGTGGTTGGAGATGGACGCGCGTTCCTACAAGTACGTCCACCAGTTGGCGTTCTACCGGGCCCTTGCGGCATGCGTCACCAGTTCGATCCTTCCCGTTCACATGATCGCCGTGGAAAAGCGCGAGCCGTTCCGGTGCGGCGTATGGCGCATGGGCGAAGGAGTGCTCGGGATCGGACAGAAGGATAACGAAGACGCCATTGAACGCCTCAAGGTGTGCCGCGAGCAGGACCACTGGCCCACAGGCTACGAGGACATCCGCGTCTTCGACTGGATCTGAAACGAGACCCCAACAACGGAGGTGACTTACATGAGTTTGCTGGAAA
>JAMDCN010000162.1:0-6487 GCA_023489025.1 Deltaproteobacteria bacterium
GTTCTCCCAGAATTTCAGCAGCAAAAGCGGTTCCTCGAGCACCTGTCCGGGAAAATAGGCGAGGACCGAGTACACGTGAGCGACAAGAAATCCCGCGAACAGGGCGTAAAAGATGAGGTCCGCGCACACATCCCGATCCAGCTTCCTGGACTCGCAACGCATGAGGGCCAGCTTCGAGCCGACGATTACCGCTATCGCGACCAGGATCCCGAAGGCGTGGATCGTTAGCGGCCCGAATAAGTGGACCGAAGGTTGCTGGAAATAAGGGATCAAATCACCGTAAGCGGCCGGTGGGATCTATGCCTGGATACGATGCTTCTACGAAGCATCCGGTCACGTCCCTCAGGTTTTCCCGGGATCCTGCTTTGTCGGACGCTTGGGAGCAGGCTTTGCTGGTTCGCCTCCAGGAGTTTCTTTTTCACTTCCTCGAGGCGCTTCGTCGGGCAATGATCCTTCTCTTTTCCTCAGGATAACAGCGAAGAGTTCCCTGGGGAGGCTTCCCTCTTGCATTCGGTTGACTTCAAGGACGTCGTATCCGCGGGAGAGGCTTTGGATCATCTCTTGGCTAAAGAAATGGACGACGAACCCCCCGATCTCGTACATGTCTTCGGACCTGTGGATGCCGGTCCGGAAATGCTTGTCGAAGGTGTTCCTCACGGAGTAGAGCGCAAGCCCGCCTGGGCGCAACACCCGGCGGATCTCGGCGACGAGGAACTTCAGTTCCTCGGTAGATAACTCCATGCAGAGCAGCATGTGGGAGTAGCAGGCGTCGAAGGAACCGTCGGGAAAGGGAAGTGCAACCCTCACGTCGAACACATGCCTTGCGACGTGCGGGGACACCCCGATCTCGTCCCCCCGGGCGGCAAGAATTCCGAACGCCTCCTCGGAATAATCCAGCGCCGTCACCTCGAATCCCTTTCGGGCGAAAAGAAGGGTATCCCGACCATGGCCACACCCCAGTTCCAGGACGGTCCGCACACCCTCCCGGCTGAAAACGGCCACGGCCGCCGCCGCAAATTTGCTTGCTTCCTCCCCGAAGAACGACGGATTGTTGGAATAAGTCTTTTCCCAATGCCTTTTCTGATCCGTACTCGATTCGCCGCGATCCGTCATTGGCGCTCCCCCCGGCTTTGGTTCCTTCAGCGACCGGTTCCGCCGTTCTCCGTGACGTCCTTCTTCATCCGTTCGAACTCCTCCCGGCTGATCTCCCCCTTGGCATATCGGATCTTGAGAATCTCCAGAGGGGATTGTTCCCCGGCGGTCCTGCCGCCGACCGGTCCTCCACCGGGGAAGATCCGGGTGAAAACGAAGTAGATCACAAACAGGAAGACAATCAGCCCTAGGACAGGAAAAATCCACATACCCCAGCCCCAGAACATCCACGGCATCATCGGCATCACCCCCGTATTCGGTGTGGAAGGAAATGGATAGCGTCCCGCGAACATGACCTCCCATGCGATGCCGATGACGACCAACAGGATTACCGCTGTCACCAGGACCGCGAAGCTGCTCCGGAAATCTCTCAGCGTCGTCCCTCCTTGTCCGGGCGAGTTCCTAACCCGCCGTCGGAACTATCTTTCCGTCCTTGATCCGGATGATCCGGTCCGCGCGGGCGGCCACGGTGTCGGAATGGGTAACGACGAGGATCGTCTTGCCCTGCCGGTGCAACCCTCCGATCAGGTCCAAGAGGTCCGCCTCGGACCTGCTGTCGAGGTTCCCCGTGGGCTCGTCCATCATGAGGATGTCCGGGCTGTTAGCCAGCGCCCGGGCTACGGCCACCCGCTGGCGCTGGCCGCCGGAGATCTGGTTGGGTCTCGCCTCCATCTTGTCCAGAAGACCCAGGGACGCAAGGAGCCCTACGGCGCGTTCCTTCTGCTCCCGGTCCGGCACGCCCGCCAGCATCGACGCGATCTGAACGTTTTCGAGGACCGAGAGGACCGGGATCAGGTTGAAGAACTGGAACACGAATCCGATCGTGCGGTTCCGGAATTCGGCCAATTTTTCCGGCGTCATTCCCGCCAGGCTGCTGCCGTTCACGAACACGTCGCCGGAGGTGGGAATGTCCAGCCCCCCGAGCAGGTGCAGGAGGGTGCTTTTTCCGTGCCCGGAAGGTCCCATGATGCAGGAGAAACTGCGGCTCTCGACCGAGAGGTCGATGTCTTCGAGCGCGGCGGTACGGTACCCGTTGTCGTACACCTTGCTCAACTTATCCGTCCTGATGATGACGTCATTCATAGCTGATCGCCTCCACGGGACTTAAGCGAGACGCCTTCCAGGCGGGATAGATTCCGGAAAGAACCGATACGGCCAGCGAAAAGGCAAGCGCCTCGACGGTGATGAGCGGATCGAAGAGACGCACCGTCTGCTCGCTCCCCAGGAACGCGGTGAACTCGTTTTGGGAGATGTAAGGGGCGGCGGCGTAGGAGAAGAGGAATCCGACGACCACCCCGAGGACGCCCCCCGCGATACCATAGAAACCTGACTCCGCCAGAAAAAGGGAGAAGATCGTCCTCCTCTTCGCCCCGATCGCCTGGAGGATCCCGATTTCCCGCCTTCTCTCGTGGATGGCGGTCATCATCGTGTTGATGATGCCGAAGCAGGAGGCCAGGATCGCCACCGCCGCGATGAGCTGCAGGGCGTTCCCCACGGCCCCCACAATCCCCAATACGGATTTCAGCAACTGCTTGTCCGAAACCACCGCCACGTTGGCCGTCTCCTGGATTTCGAGGATGTACTTGTCGATTTGCGAGATGTCGTCCACCTTGACGGAAACGAACGAGACCTTGTCCCCGACGCCGTAGAGGGCCTGCGCGACAGGAAGGTCGAGGTAAACGGCGAGATCGTCCCGGTTTCCGACCTCGGCCAGGATCCCCCGGATCCGGAAATCCTTCCTGCGGATGGAGACGACGTCGTCCATGGAAAGGTCGAACTGTTTGGCAATCCCGTGTCCAACGACCACACCGCTCTCGTCGAGCCGATACTCCCCCTTCTCAATTTCCCACTTCTTGTACTCCTTCATTTCACGGGGAAGGATGCCGACGACGGGAACCGGCTGGTTCTGGATGGCGGTCCGCTGCGTGAGGTAGGGGAGGGCCTGGATCCCCTTGATGGAGGCGATCTTCTTGACGTCCGCGCCGGGGATCGCTTCGGGCAGGGTCTCTCCCGTGAGGACGGAGATTTGCTCATAGGCGCACCACCCCTTCGGGGTGACCACTAGGTGAGCGCCCAGGACGTCGGCCTGCTTGCGCACCTCTTTCTCAAGTCCCGTCCCGAGGGAGAGAAGCGTCACCAGGGAGGCGATGCCGACGGTGATCCCGAGCAGAGTGAAGGCGAAGCGGCTCCTGCGGCGGGTGATATTCCGGAGGACGAGCGTCGCGGGTTTCATTTCACCCTGACCGCCTTGGCGCGGAGGATGTATCCGCCCTTTCCTCCCGGGTTCTTCTCGATGCTGCCCGTAATCTCGACGACGTTCGTCCTCTCGGGGAGTTTCCCGTTATAGAGCACGGTGACCCACACGGGCGAGCAGTCCACGATCCGGCAGGCCCGGTATTCCCGGTAGTCGACGATGTGGAACATCTTTTTTCCCGGCTCCACGGACATGACCCCCCCACGGACCGTGATGTCTCCCTTGTAGGCATAAGGGTCGGAGGCGAGGTTGAACACGTCCACCCCTTCCGCCTTCGGGAAGGTTGTAAACCCCGAAGAGACGACGGGAAAGATCGCAAGGAGGAGTAACGCGGGAAGCAGGGCGATGAGGAACGAGCGTTTCACTGCAGTCTCCTTATGCGGCGGGAATCAGTTTTTGCTTCGTTTCTGTCCGGCGATGAACTGGGTGTCGTTCCGGATGGCGTTGTACAAGTTCGGCGAGACCAGGGAGTAGTAGGCCATTTTTCCGTCCGTCCGAAAGCGGACGATGTTCCCCAGGCGCAGCAGCTTCAGTTGCTGGCTGGTGGCCGGGATGCTCAGTCCAATAGCGTTGGCGATGTCGCAGACGCAGAGTTCCCCCTTCTCCAGGGTAAAAATGACCTTCAGCCGCATGGCATTGCCGAGCAGCTTGTAGATCTCGGCGAGCGCCTCGAAATCCTCCTTGGCGATCCTCGCCTTCACCGAAGAGACCAGTTTTTCATTGAAGCAGATCTCCCGGCATACGGTTTCGTTCCGAGGCATGTTCGCCCTCCCTGTTGATTTGCCATTTCCGAAAATACTAAATTATATTATCTTCGTCAAGGGGTGCACGGGAGGGCAGGCATGCATTTCCAGGCTTTTGCCGGCAGAACGATCGAAACGGCGAACGAGTTCCTGGCGCTAACGTGGAAGGTCCTTCCCTTCTTCCTGATCGGGGCGATCGCGGGCGCGGCACTTCAAGCGGCGCTGTTGCGGAAGTGGTCCGAGCGGATTCTCGGCGGGCGGGGAATCCGGCCGCTCCTTGCGGCGATATGCGCCGCCGCGCTATTGCCCGGCTGCTCCTGCGCGACAATGCCCATGGCGGCGGGCATCAAGGACTCCGGCGCTCCACGGATCGGCACCGTCGCCGCCTTCATCTTCATATCCCCTCTGTTAAGCCCGGTCACTGTCGCGCTTACGTGGACGATGCTCGGCTGGAGGATGACCGCGGCCCGGATTGCGGCGTCCTTCGCTGGAAGCATCGGGCTCGGCCTGATCATCAATCGCTTCGAAGGATGGTTTGCCGCCGGCCCCTCGACGAGCGCCGACACGGTTCCGCCCGGAAGCGCCGATCCGGTGTGCGAAACGGCATCCTGCGGGGATGCCGCCGATGCCTGCGCGCAGGCAAGCGCTGTCTCCATCAGCAAAGGATTCGTAGGAAGTCTCGTTGTTATTCTCCGGAGCATAACGCCGTACTTTCTTCTCGGGATGCTGATCGCCGCCGCGCTGTCGGCGCTCCTGCCGGAGGATGCGATCCCCGGATTCCTGGGCGGGTCTTCCGGGTTCTGGGCCTACATCCTGGCCGCGCTGGTCGGGATTCCCCTCTACGTCTGCGAGGGGGAGGAGGTTCCCATAACCTATGCGCTCGTTGCGCGGGGCTTGGGCCCCGGGCCGGCCCTGACCTTCCTGCTCGGCTCCGTTGGCACGTGCGTTCCGACGATGCTCATGTCGAGAAACATCATCGGTCGGCGGGCGACGACGTTCTACATTGCCTTCTGGTTCGTCTTCGCGATCGGCGCGGGTATCCTGTTACAGGCCTTCCTTGCCTGAGCTTGGAGGAGAAAGACCGCAGATGGATCGGATATATTTTGTTTTATTACTGTCCTTCCGGTGAAACTTGACATCCGGTATTTTCTTACCTAAGATGCAAGTAAGGATATATTATGAGGTAATAAATATGCCCTTTACCGTTACCAGCAAGGGTCAGGTGACCATTCCGAAGAACATTCGCGAGCGGTTGAAAATCAGGCCCAACGACCAGGTGGAATTCGTTCAAGAGAAGGGGCGGGTGTTCCTCGTGGCGGTGAAGACCCTCAAGGATCTTCGCGGCGCGGTGCCGGCGAGAGGGAAGGGGGATTTCGCCGAAGAAAGGAGCCGCGCCAAGATCGCCGTCGCCAAACGGGCCATCGAGGAGGCCAAGTGAAGTCGACGTTCGTGGATGCGAACGTCTTCCTCCGCTACCTGACGAACGATGATCCGGAAAAAGCGGACCGCGTCGAGGCGCTCCTTTCGCGTGCCGCGCGAGGCGAGGTACGACTGATCACCACGGAGCTCGTTCTTGCCGAGGTCGTATGGGTTCTCGAATCCTCTTACGAAATGAACAATCATGAAATCGCGCCGATGATCAAGGCGATCCTCGATACGCCGGGCATCGAGGTGATCAACGGCGGGATCGTGGAGAAGGCACTGGACTTCTACCGGTCCCATAACGTCGACTTCGTCGACGGGTATATCGCCGCCATCATGGAGAAGCGGAAAATCAAGGATATTTATTCTTTCGATAGAAAGCATTTGGGACGGATCAAGGTAATTACCAGAAAAGAGCCGTAAGAAGTCATGGTTCGAGCCCGCGCTGCAGCCGTTTCCCTGTCGATCTTCCTTCTGATCACCGCGAAGGCAGCCTGGGCGCATCACCCTTCCGTGGGGTTCGGCGCCGGCACGGCGGGCCCCGTCACCACGATCCCGGCCATGCCGCTTCCCGGGAAGCAGTGGGCGATCGGCTTGCGGGGGGATTACCTGAAGTTCGACGCTTTTTCCGATGCGGAGTTGGAACAGCTCGCCGCTGCGGGAAAAGAGGTCCACTCCATCGACGATCAGCGAAGTCTCTTTTTTTCGTCGGCTTACGGACTCACCGACGATCTCACGCTGGGATTCCATATCCCTTATATCGTCCGACGGGGAATCCGCGAGGGACACCTGGACGCAACGGGAACCCCCGAGGTGCACGTCCACGGGAATTCCGAGGGGATCGGGGACCTGTCTCTTGTCGGCCAATACCGCTTTCTCCGCACGGAGAATGCCGGCGCGGACGTGGCGCTGCTGT
>JAMDCN010000162.1:6497-10040 GCA_023489025.1 Deltaproteobacteria bacterium
TCGGTCTGAAGACTCCCACCGGGAGCACGCGCGAAACGGACAACGGCGGTGATCGGTTCGATGCGGAGTTCCAGCCGGGGTCGGGGTCCTGGGATCCATTGGTCGGACTGGCCGCCGGCCGGCGATGGGATTCCGCGTCCCTGGACGCCAGCATCCTCTACACCATCGCGACGAAGGGGGCTCAGGAGACGGACCTCGGAGACATTCTCCACTTCGGGGCTGCAGTTTCCCGCCGCTTCGCGCCCGCCGGCCACGGATCCCACGCGCCTTCGACCTCCCACGGCCACGGCCCGGAAGTCCGCCACAGCCACCTCGAATGGGACTTCATTCTCGAGGCCACCGGGGAATGGAAGCGGAAGCAGACGGTGCTTGGGGTCAAGGACGGCGACAGCGGAGGGACGCTGGTCCTGCTCTCCCCCGGGGTGCGGCTGAACTTTTACGAACGTTGGAGCGCCTACCTTTCGGCGGGCATCCCGGTGCTCCAGGACCTGAACGGGACGCAGCACGAAACACGCTACCGGGTCATCCTCGGGATCAGCGTTGGACTGTAAGCCCAGCCCCGGATCTATTTGCACCCTGTGTCCGGATCGCAATTTCGGTCGCAATTTCGGCTTGACCAGTACCGAATCAAGTATTAACATATGAACAGACGTGCAGATGATGGGGGGCGCCGTGGAGCGAAATAAAGCGGATGTATGCGAAATCTATTATGTAAATGAGACGCACGTGAGGAGTGCCCGCCAGGCTCTTTCCCCGGAGAAGGAAGTCGTGCTGCTGGCGGAAGCGTTTCGCACCCTGGGGGATCCGACGCGCGTGAGGATCCTTCAGGCACTTACCGTTGAGGAGCTTTGCGTATGTGACCTAGCCAAGCTGTTGGGGATCAGCGAGTCGGCGACCTCTCACCAGCTCCGGGTCCTGAGGAGCCAGAAACTTGTCCGGTACAGGAAGGAAGGCAAGATGGCTTTCTACTCGCTTGACGATGCCCATATCGACAGCCTGATGAAGGAGGCGTTGCGCCACGTCCGCGAGGGGGCGGAGCAGGCCCGGGAGGGGAAGGATCGGATCAGCGAGAGCGCGGGGTAGAAGGACAAATTTTTTTACACATACACATGAATGTATGTTCATACGTTAATGATGATGCGCCGACGAGGAGGGGGGACATGGAATCCGGAAGGGAGAAGACGGCGGCGAATTGTTCCTGCGGCGACATCTGTACACTGGCTTCGCGGCGTGTTTTCCGCGTGGAAGGAATGGATTGCGCCTATGAATCCGCGCCGATCCTGTCCGCTCTGTCCGCCCTTCCGGGAGTGGGCCGGGCGGTTCCCTCCTATTCCGATTCCACGCTGACGGTCGAGTTCGACCCGCATGCCGTGACGCCCGAGCGCATGGCGCAGGCGATCTCCGGGGCGGGCTTCAAGGTCCGTATCGACGAGCGCGAGTCGGAGGCGTTGACCTATTGGGAGCGATACGGGCGCGTGACGGCGACCTCCGTCTCGGGGGGGATGCTGGCAGCCGGGTTGATCCTCCGGTTCCTGGATATACAACCTCTTGTCGCCCAGTCGTTTCTTCTCCTGGCGACGATTGCCGGCGGTTGGTACGTCTCCCGCCGTGCCTGGCAGGCCCTTCGCCACCACCAGCTCGAAATGAACACCCTGATGACCACCGCCGCCGTCGGGGCCCTTCTGATCGGAGAGTGGGCGGAAGCGGGATCGGCGATGTTCCTCTTCTCTCTCGCACAATTACTGGAAGCCCGCAGCATGGACCGGGCCCGCAACGCCATCCGGCGCCTCCTCGACCTCTCTCCCAAGGAAGCGACAGTTCTTCGTGGGGGGGAAGAAATCCGGCTGCCTGTCGATCAAATCGTCGTCGGGGACACCGTCCTGCTGCGTCCCGGCGAGCGCGTTCCCGTCGACGGACTGGTGGTCGAGGGGGCCTCCTCCGTGAACCAGGCCCCCATCACCGGAGAATCCATACCGGTGGCGAAGGCTCCCGGCTCCCGGGTCCTTGCGGGAAGCCTCAACGGGCGAGGCGTCCTGAACATCCGGGTGGAGAGACCCGCGTCGGACAGTTCGCTCGCCCGGATCATCCATCTCGTCGAGAACGCCCAGGCGCAGCGCGCCCGGAGCCAGGCCTTCATCGACCGGTTCGCTCGCTACTACACGCCCGCGATGATTGCCTTCGCGCTCGCGCTCGTCATCGTTCCTCCGCTCCTGTTTGGGCAACCGTTTTCCGCCTGGCTCTACCGGGGGCTCGTGGTCCTGGTGATCGCATGCCCCTGCGCACTCGTGATCTCGACGCCCGTCTCCATCGTCTGCGGGCTCACGCGGGCCGCCCGTGAGGGAATCCTGTTCAAAGGCGGGGTATATCTCGAAGAACTCGGCAGGATCCGGACTTTCTTTTTCGACAAGACAGGGACGCTCACGCGGGGGAAGCCCGAGGTGGTCCACGTCCGGTCCTTCTGCGATCTGCCTGAAGATCAGCTTCTTCGCCTGGCCGCGTCCCTGGAATCCAGGTCCGAACATCCGCTGGCCGCCGCCATCCTGGAAGCCGCCGGAAGGAACGAGTCCACCGACTCTCTGCCGGCGCCGACGTTCGTCCAGGCCGTTCCCGGCATGGGAATCCGGGGGAAGGTGAACGGGGGGATCTACCTCCTCGGCAATCCCGCTTTCTTCGACAACGGCGCGGGCTTGGCCACTGCCCAGCGGGCGGCCGTGGGGGAGTGGGAACGCAAAGGGGCCACGGTCGTGTTGATCGGGGTCGAGAAGATGCCGCTCGGGATGATCGCCATCCGGGACTCTGTCCGTGAGGAAGCGAACGCCGGCCTGGCCGGGCTGCGCCTTTTGGGCGCGAACGAGTTGACGATGTTGACTGGAGACAATCCTGAGACGGGAAAGGCCATCGCATCGCAGCTTCCCATCGACACGGTCCACGCGGGGCTCTTGCCCGAGAGTAAAGTCGCCCTGGTCCGGGAGGCCGTTGCGAAGGGGAAGAAAGTGGCGATGGTGGGGGACGGGATCAACGACGCTCCGGCCCTGGCCTCGGCCACCGTGGGCGTGGTCATGGGGGCGGCCGGGACCGACGTGGCGCTGGAAGCAGGAGATGTGGCGCTCATGGGGGACGACCTGAGGAAACTTCCTTTCGCCGTCCGCCTGGGACGCCGGACGCTGCGGATCATCCGGTTCAACGTCGCCTTCTCCCTCGGGACCAAGGCCGTGTTTCTCGTCCTGGCCACCCTGGGGATGGTCACCCTCTGGATGGGGGTCGCCGCGGACATGGGGGCGTCGCTTCTCGTTATCGGCAACAGCCTGCGGCTCCTTTGGGGGTCGAACGGATCCAGGAGCCTTACCCATATTGCGAAAGAGGAGGGTTCTCCCGCGTGAAAACCGCAGTCGCCGATTCAAACTGCTGCCGCCAGGCTCCCGAGACCGTGCCGGAAGGTCTTCCCAGGCTGGTTCTGGTGGGCAGCCCGAACGTCGGAAAAAGCCTTCTGTTCAACCGTCTGACCGGCGCATACGTGTCCGTCTCCAACTACCCGGGAACCAC
>JAMDCN010000162.1:10101-11402 GCA_023489025.1 Deltaproteobacteria bacterium
AGAGGAGGAACGTGTCACCCGCTCCATCCTGCTCCAGGAAAAGGCCGAGGCCGTCCTGCATGTGGTCGACGCGAAGAACCTGGCCCGGATGCTTCCCTTGACGCTGCAGCTCATCGAGGGAGAGCTCCCCGTCGTGCTTGTTTTGAACATGATCGACGAGTCGGACCGGCTGGGCGTGCGCATCGACGCCGGGAAACTCGGCTCCCTGCTTGGCGTCCCCGTGGCGGTTACCTCTTCCGTGACAGGGGCCGGCATCCCGGAACTCCGCGAGATAATCGTCCGCCCGCGAGGGTCCGCCGACCGGAAGGTGACCTATCCGGAGAGCGTCGAGGAGGCCACCGCAAAAATCGAGTTGTTGCTTCCGGAGGATTCCGTCCTCGGGAAACGGGCCATGGCGCTCCTGCTCCTCCAGGAGGACGCCGAAGTCCAGGGGATCGTCCAGGAAGCCCCGACTGATCGTGTGGAAATCGAGCGGATCGTGCGGCGAACCCGGGAAAAAATCCGCCAAAGGGTGGACTATCTCGTGGCGCTGGGAAGGCAGGAGGAGGCCAACCGGATCACGGAGGAGGTGTTCCGGGCGGAACGGAGGGGAGAAGCCGCCTTCGGGGAGCGGTTGAGCCGGTGGATGATGCACCCCGTCTACGGGATCCCGATCCTCCTTCTTTCACTGTACGCCCTATACGAATTCGTCGGCGTTTTCGGAGCGCAGACGGCAGTCGACTTCCTGGAGAACACGGTCTTCCGCGAGCACGTGAACCCCTTTGTCGTTAAATGGGTTGGCGCCGCGATCCCATGGGCCGTGGCGCAAGACCTGTTCGTCGGGCAGTACGGGATCATCACCCTGGGGATACGATATGCGGTGGCGATCATTCTCCCGATCGTGACGACCTTTTTCATCGCCTTCTCCATCATCGAAGACGCCGGGTACCTCCCCCGCCTCGCCATGCTCATCGACCGGGTCTTCAAGAAGATCGGTCTTAACGGCCGGGCGGTCATCCCGATGGTGCTCGGGTTCGGATGCGACACGATGGCGACGATGGTCACCCGGACGTTGGAGACCAAGCGCGAGCGCGTTCTGGCCACCCTGCTCCTGTCGCTGGCCATCCCATGCTCGGCGCAGCTCGGGGTGATCCTCGCCCTTTTGGCGGGGAACCCCAAGGCCCTCTGGATCTGGATCCTCGTGATGACCCTCAACTTTCTCCTGGTAGGGTTCCTCGCCGCCAAGGTGATGCCGGGGCAGCGGCCGATCTTCTACATCGCCTTCTCCATCATCGAAGACGCCGGGTACCTCCCCCGCCTCG
>JAMDCN010000061.1 GCA_023489025.1 Deltaproteobacteria bacterium
GCCCGCCGAACCGCTTCGTCACCCCTCTGACGGTGAGGAGGCTCACGTGGCGCCGCCCTTCCGGAAAAACCCGAGGACCCCCCCGGGGCTGGATCACCGAGATGACGACGATGAGGAGGCCGTAGGCGATGAGGTCGAGCCCCGAACCCGTCCCGCCGATGTAGATCCGCGTGAACTCCGAGAGGGGGATGAGGACCATGGCCCCCACCACGGGGCCCCAGAGCGTCCCCACGCCTCCCAGGATCGCGATGAGCACCACCTGGATCGAGAGCATCATCGGGAAGACCGAGTGCGGGTCGATGAACAGGACGTACTGGGCATAGAGCGAGCCGCCGAGCGACGTGAGGGCGGCCGAGATCCCCATCGCCGCGAGCTTGCAGCCGCGTGCCGGAACCCCCAGCGACCGCGCCGCGTCCTGGTCCTCCCGGATCGATCGGAAATAGTACCCCATGCGGGAGCGCAGGATCGCCGCCGACAGCAGGACGGCGGAAACCAGGAAGGCGAGCGTCACGTAGTAGTACGGCAGCTTCGTTGTCCCGAACTGGAAATATTTCCAGGTGTCGTCGCGGATGGGGATGTACACGCCGATCGCCCCGCCCACCCACCGCCAGTTCATGAAGAGGATCGAGATCACCTCGCCGATGGCCAGCGTGGCCATGGCGAAGTAGTGCCCCTTGAGCCGGAAGCACGGGTACCCGATCAGCACGCCGATGCCGATGGAGGCGCCCATTCCCAAGGCCATCCCGGCCCACGGCGTCCACCCCCACTGCGTTTGGACCACCGCCGCCGCGTAGGCGCCCACGCCGAAAAAGATCGCGTTCCCCAGGGACACCTGGCCGGTGAAGCCCCCGAGGACGTTCCACGCCGAGGCGAGCCCCCCGAAGAGGAAGATTTTGATCGCCAGGTCCTGCGGGAAAGGCTGGCGGAAGACGAAGGGGTAGATAAGCGCGGCGGCAAGCAGCGTGCCGTGGAGGGTATACCGAAGCCCCCTCCCCGCGGTGGCGGTCGCCGCCACCTATTCGACCCCGAGGAGCCCTTGGGGCCGGAAGAAAAGGACCCCCAGGAACAGGATGTAGACGAACACGGTCTTCAGGGCCGGGTCGTAGAGGTACCCCGCCATCGCCTCGACGACCCCGATGAGGATCCCCGCCACGAACGCTCCCGCGACGTTGCCGAAGCCGCCCAGCGTCACCGCGACGAAGGCGATCAGCCCGAAGATCCCCCCCACCTCGGGGAAAATGTAGAAGAAGGTCGACAGCAGCGACCCGGCGATCCCCGCCGTGGCCGCACCGATCCCCCAAGCGAGCGTGAACATCCGGTCCGTGTCGATCCCCATGAGCGCCGCCGCTTCACGATCCTCCGCGGTGGCCTGCAGCGCCCCGCCCACGCGGGTCTTGTGGATCAGCACGTAGACGGCGCCCGTCGTGAGGAAGGCCCCGACGGCCGCCGCCAGCTGCGGTATGGCCAGGTAGACCCCGCCAAGGTCGATGTTCCCCGAAAGCAGGGTCTGCCGGATGGAGCGGTAGTTCGGCTTGAAGAAGTAAAACGCCACGTACCGCATCAGGATCATGATGCCGAAGGTGGCGAAGATCTGGATGAGCATCGGGGCGCCCAGGATCCTCCGGATCACCAGCCGGTACACGACCACCCCCATGGCGAAGAGGAGGATCCCCGAGACGGGGAGCGACAGGAGGGGGTCGACCCTCCACAGCGCGTACATCCAGTAGGAGATGTACATGCCGCTCATCAGGAAATCGCCGTGGGCGAAGTTGACGATATCCATGATCCCCCAGATGAGGGTCAGCCCCACCGCCACCAGGGAGAAGATGAGGCCCATCAGAATGCCGCTCAGCAGCGTCTGGGACAGTTCCGGCGAGAACATCCCCGGGCGCCCCCGTTACCTCACCGCTTGTTCCACGCCGGCAAGGGCCATACGATGTCCCGGGAGGCCAGGTCGAACGGCCACACGGTATGCCACTCGCCTGCAACCAGCTGGACGATGATCCCGCGCCCCTTCGTGTTCTGGTGCGTCTTCGGGTCGAAGGCCACCCCGTCCCACGGCATGATCATCCTGTCCCCGGACAGGGCGTACTTCTCCAGGGCCTCGCGGATCTTCTCCGGGGACGTCGAACCCGCACGGTTGATGGCGTCCGCGAGCACCAGGAAGCCGGTGAAGGAGCGGGCGGAGTTCCCGTTCATGTCGCGGCCGAACCGCTTCTTGTAGATTGCGTTCACCTTCGCGATCATCGGCTTCTTCTTCGCGAGGTCCAGGGCCCACACCTCGCGGGAGAGCACGTACTCGCCGTCCTTTCCCAGAGTCTTCTTGAACTCGTCGGATATGTACCCCGCGTCCATCGCGAGGATCGCCCGCGGAACGTAGTTGAGGTCCTTGAAGGTCTTCATGTAGAGGATCGCGTCCGCCGTGTAGGAGGCGGGCATCACGACATCCGGGTTTGCGCCTTTCAGCTTCTGCACCTCGGCGATGGCGCTGGTCCCCTTCTCGGCGTAGGCGATATCCGCCGCCAGCCGGTATCCGTACTTCGCCGCGTTCTTCCTGATCGCGTTGTTCACCCCCGTACCGAAGTTGGTGTTCTCGTATACCGTGGCGACGGAGGCGATCTTCGCGCCTTTCTTCTTCTTCACGTCGTTCAGGAACTGGAAGAAATTCTCCGCGAACAGATCATCGTACGGCGTGGTGCGGAAGAAGTACTTGAACCCCCGCCCGGTGAGCGCGGGGTCGGTGGACTCGGGGTTGAGGAACGGGATCTTGTGCCGCTCCGCCGCGATGGAGGCCGTCGTGGTCACGGAGCTGTAGTACGCCCCCATGAGGGCCGCCACCTTTTCCGTCGTGATCATCCGCTCCGCTTCCGCCTGGCCCACGTCGGGCTTGCCCTGGTGGTCGCCGAAGATCACCTCGACCTTCGCCCCGTTCAGGTTGGGCAGCCCCTGGGTGCGCGCCAGCGGAAGGTCCAGGTCGTACTTGCCGTTGACGATATCCGCCGCCAGGGTGATCGCGTCCTTGAGCTCCGCCCCCGTGGACCCTGCCGGTCCGGTCAGGGGATAGATCGCCCCGATCCGGACTTTGTCCGCCGCCGCGGCCGGCAGAACCAGCGCCGCCAGGAGCACGCACGCCGCGACTGTCCCACAAACTTTTGCGAACCGTCTTTTCATCGTCATCCTCCCTTCCCGTGGTTGATGGTTCCGGTCCCGGTTACCCTCCGAACGCCTTCACCCGGATCTTCTCCTTTTCCAGCCGCTCACGGATGGCCCGCAGCAGTTCCACCGCCCCCGGGGTGTCGCCATGGACGCAGATCGTCTTGGGGGCGACGGCGATGTCCGCCCCGTCGACGGTGGCCACCTTGCCCTCCCGGACCATCCGGACGACCCGCTCCGACACGGTCGCCGGGTCGACGAGGACCGCCCCTTCCTCCCTGCGGGAGACAAGTCCCCCGTCCTTCCGGTACCCGCGGTCGGCGAACGCCTCCTCGGCGAGCTTCAACCGGGCCTCCCGGGCAGCCGTCACCATCGCGGAGCCGCACAGGCAGACGAGGCACAGGGAGGGATCTACGGTCCGGACCGCAGCCGCGATCGCCGCCGCCACCTTGATGTCTTTCGCCGCCATGTTGTACAGCGCGCCGTGGGGCTTGACGTGACGCAGGGGCACCCCTTCCGCCTTGCAGAACGCCCACAGCGCTCCCACCTGATACATCACGTCGTCCCGGATCTCCGCCGGGGACGCCGCCATCTCCCTCCGCCCGAACCCCACGAGGTCCGGGAAGGAGGGGTGCGCCCCGACGGCGACATTATATTCTTTCGCCAGCTTGACGGTACGGTGCATCGTGCCGGGATCGGAGGCGTGGAAACCGCACGCCACGTTCACGGAGGAGACGAGCGGCATGACCTCCTCATCCGTCCCCATCCGGCAGGGGCCGAACCCTTCCCCCACGTCGCAGTTCAGGTCGATGCGCATGTCGTCTCCTCCTCTTTGTCTCACGCGGTGGAGAGGGCCTCCGCCATCGCGGCGTACGCCGCCCGCTCCCCCCGCAGCGCCGCCACCGCTTCGTCGTCGGAGCACCGGGCGAAGCGAACCGCTTCGCGGGACCGGACCTGGGCGAGAAGCCGCAGGTCGGGGCCGATCACGGCGCCGATCTTCGCGTATCCTCCCGTGGTGTGACAATCCGCCGTCGCCACGACAGGCATCCCGTCTCCGGGCACCTGGACCGCCCCCGGCGTGAGGGCATCGGTGACGATGTCCGCGCCGCACAGGTGCCGGACGGCCGGCCCATCGAGACGGTACCCCATCCGGTCGTTCCGGTCGGTCACCCGGTAGGCGGCGGAATAGAAGGTTGCGATCCCTTCCGGGACAAACATATCATCCTGCGGCCCCGGGAGAACACGGAGTCTCGCGTCCCCCCCGCACGGGAGGATGTAGCGGGGCGGAAGGGACCGTGGTGACCGGGATTCGCTCACCGCCATGGCGCCGGAGCGGAGGACATCCCCCGCCGCAAGCGCCCTTCCGCCGAGACCGCCCACGCGGGCGCGCGTGTAGGTGGAGCGGCTTCCCAGGACGACCGGAACGTCGATCCCCCCTCGAACGGCGAGGTAGGCCCGGCAGCCGCTCCCGGCGGTCCCGAACGAGAGCGTCGCCCCCGATGGGACGGGAAAGGCCGCCCAATTCCCTACCGGCGCCCCATCCAGGTCCGCCCCGAGGTCCGCGCCGCAGACTGCCGCGTACGCCGCATCCTCGAAGCGGAAAGACCCGCCGGCCAGCGTCATCTCCAGCGCGGCCGCCCCCGGCGGGTTCCCCGCCAACAGGTTCGCCGCCGCGAATGCGTACCGGTCCATCGCCCCGGCCCACGGCATGCCGAAGGCGCGGAATCCCCGCCGGCCCTGGTCTTGCACCGTCGTGAGCAATCCGGGCGCAAGGACGAGGATCACCGCGTCCCCCGCTCGAACGCACGGATCTCCTCCATTTGGAGGTAGGCCCAATACTCCTCCTCGTCGATCGGCCGGAAGCGGACGAGGTCCCCCGCCGCCAGGAGGAACGGCTCCGCGGCGCCCGGGTCGAAGATCCGGGAGGGGGTCCTCCCGATCAACCGCCATCCCCCGGGACTCTCCACGGGATACACCCCCGTCTGGCTTCCCGCTATCCCTACGGACCCGGCGGGCACCTTTCCGCGGGGCGACGCGAGACGGGGGACGGCGATGCGCTCCGGCATCCCTCCGAGATAAGGGAACCCCGGCGTGAAACCCAGCATATAAACGAGGTAGGAAGGGGAAGCGTGGACCGAAATCACCTCCTCCGGGGAAAGCCCGCTGTGGCGGGCGACGAATTCGAGGTCCGGTCCGAACTCCCCGCCGTAGCAGACGGGAAGCTCCACCACGTCGGGGGCGCCGGCAGGTTCATCCGTCCCGGACGGAGCGTCGAGAAGCCCCTCGACCACGGCAGCGAGGCGTTTCCGCGGTAGAACCAGCGGGTCGAACAGAACGAGGAGGGAACGGTACGTGGGGACGGTTTCGAGGACGCCTTCGACCCCGCGCGAGGACAGGACGCGGGCCAACCGCTGGACCCGGGCGTTGACCGCCGGGTCGATGGCGTCGCCGAATTCCACCACCAGCCCTTGCTCGCCGGCGGCGAGGTACCGCACCGCGCTCACGCTTCCTCCGGATGGCCCCATTATAGCCCCGGGAGGCTTGCGGGTTGCCACAGGGTTCTGCGGCGGGGTTCTTGCGCGATGGGCATGAATGGTACCTGAATCCGTGACCTGGGCGACCGCCGCGCGCGACGTTTTGCGAACTCGTTCCACCTCGCCGGCGGTTCAGCCGGTAGCGGGAACGGCACCCGGCCCCATGACCCGTTCGTACACCTTCACGAACGCTTCGAACGCCGGGCAGTGACGACTGAAGCGCAACGTCAACCGGCGGCCCTTCTCGATCATTCGCGCCGCCAGGTAAATCAACTCCTGGATCACCGTCTTGATCCGGCGACGCTTCGCCTCATGCCGCACCGGTGTTCGCTCGCCCAGCAGCCCCAGCTGTCCGATGAACCGCAGGATCAGGCTGCGGTGTCCTGCCTGCGGGGATTCCATTTCAGCACATAGTCCACGCCCGCACGCCCGGCCAGCTCCGCCCGCGTATCGAGCGCGTCGTGCGCGCTGTCCAGCCGCACCAGAACCTTTGCCTGCGTCAGGCGGCGGGCCGAGGAGAGAACACGCGACAGGAACGGGATGAATTTATCCTGGCTGTGCTGTTTGCCTTCCCGAAGTTCGAGTTCGAGGCACCACCCCTCCAGCCCGAGGTAGGCGGCGATGGGCGCGTAGCCGTCGGTTCCATGGTAGGTCCGCGAGACGCCTTCCTTCTTCGTGTCGGAGTTGTCCATGGGGACAACATCGATGTCCAGCGGCACGTAGCCATTCTCCAGCGGCGTGACCAGTCCTTCCGCCCGCTTGACGAAATCGACCGCGCAGTAGTTCGTGACGATCCGGAACCGCTCCGCTTCGGCGTCGAACCGCTGCCGGAGCGTTTCGGCGGAAGGAACGACGGAAAGCCCGAGAGATGTCTGGAAATACCGGTCCTCCCGCCGGTCGGTGATCGCCTCGTAGTCGCTCTTCCCCAGGCACAGAAGGCCGAGGTACCCGCGGGCGATGTCGGCATGGGAGATTCCCCCGGAGCGCGGGGAGACGTCGTTGATCCGCTTCTTGAAGTCGGTGAACCGGTTGATGCAGGCGCCGACCAACGCAAGGCCGGAATGGGAGGTGTGGATCTCCTTGCCGGATTTTTCCAGGAGGAACCGCTTCATTATTTTCACCTGCCGGGTGAGTTTACGAAAGGATGTAGAATAACTGGTTTCGCAAGTAATATCAACTGGTTATATCATACGCCGGGACGTTATTAGGTATCTACGCTCACGGAGTCGGGTTTTTCATAATGCTGAATACGAAAGCTGCGATTGCTACGATAATCGCGCACACCGAGACCCAAAAAGCTCGACGAGACCTCGATAAAGTATCCTTCACTCGGGCATCTCGTCTCGCATTAAGGGCATCCTCCCGCTCACGTTCCTTGCCTCTTAGCCATTCTTGCGCGGAGGTGTATTTTTCACTTCCAGTGCGACCAATACTTCCATTCAGGAGGCGCATCCTGACTTCGTCTTCACCAAGTGTCCCGCAGCGCGTGAAGGGATGTTTCATAGGTGAACAGGAACGCGGCGCCGGTTTTGAAGTCCATCCCCGCGGGCAGCGGCGTCACCCTTCCGGCGTCCACCGCGCACTCTTCGGCGAAACCGCCCCAGCCGGCGATGGCGCTGACCCTGTCGCCCGCCCGGAAGCCCCGCACATCCGTTCCAACCTCGGCGATCACTCTCGCGATTTCGGTGCCGGGCGAAAAGGGCAGCGGCGGCTTCACCTGGTAAAGGCCCTGCGCCATCAAGGCATCGGGGAAGTTGAGCGATGCGGCCTTTACATCGATCAGCACCTGGTTGGAACCTGGACGCGGGGATTCGATCTCCCGTATCGCAAGATGTTCCAGTGGACCGAAGGCGGTGCACAGGAGCGCTTTCATGCATTTCTCACGAGGTCACCATTGCCGATCGATCGCCATCATCCGTTCCAACTTACCATGCGAGCCGCTTGGTAGCGAAATGCCCAAAGGGGCGGAGCCGTGGATGGGCGGAAGCTCAGGCGGGCGAGCGGTGGGAAATCAGCGGCCGCCGCCCGAGCCCCGGAACCCTCCACCGAACCCGCGGGATTCACCGCCACCAAAGCCTCGCGAGGAACCCCCGCCGACATACCCCCGGGGGGTGCCGCCGCTGCCATATCCACGAGGAGAACTGCCGCTGCCATACCCACGAGGAGAACCGCCGATGCCATACCCACGAGGAGAACCGCCGCCGGGCCGCGATACCGGTACACGCGCCATGGAGGAGCGCACGGGTCCGCTGTAGCGACCGTAACTCCTGGAAGCCCTTTCACCGGCAAGAGCAGGGGTACGCGTGCTCCCCTGCCGCATCGGCTGCGTAACCGTCCCATAGTTCCCCTGCCTGCCACGGACAGCGCCGCCGTCACGGGACCGGGAGACGGACGATCCTCCGAGGCGAAGGTCCTTGCGCGGCATTCCCGACCTCATGCCGTTCATCGCGCCCCGGGAACTTCCGCCGCGTCCTTCCCACGCCACCGGTCGGCCTCCATCGCGACGGACCATGACCGAGCCGCGCTCGACCGGTCGGTTCCAACGGGCGAGGCGGGAATCGCCGCGAGAAAAAGCACCGGATCGAGAAGCGATCTCCCCCGGCCTCGCGGGAACCCATCGAACGAAGCCTCCCCTGCCGACAAAGCGCACGTTTCCCGGGAAGAACCGGGCATGGTGACCGATGAACACGGACCTTCCGAAGAAGAAATCAAAGGATACGAAGGAGTGGAAGGGAGACCAGACCCACCCGAAAACGGGCGACGGCCACCACCAGCCGGTATGGTACGGCCACCATCCCCATGGCTCATAGCCTACCCACGTCCAACCGTACGGCGAGACCCAAGCCCACCGCCCGTAATAATACGGCTCCCAGCCGTCGTCCACATACGGCCGCCACACGTACCCGTACTCGGGAGTCGAGACCCACTCGCCATATTCCCGCAACTCGCCGGCCACCTCCCGAGGAACCTCCGCCTGCTCCTCCGCCTTGGTCAACGGCTCTTCCGGGGCCATCTCCGGGGCAGGTGATTCGGCGGGCTTTTCGGCACGGCCGACACGGATATCCTTTCCGATGGACGCTTCCTCACCGGCCTTCACCCCGATGGGAGGACCTTTCTCGGCGATCACGCTCCCTTCCCCCGCGCGCACAAGGAACGTCGTCGTTCCGCGATCGGTGGATATCGCGTATCGACCCGGAGCGTCCACCCGGACCTCCCGGTTTCCCGGAACCTTCACACGGACGGGGGCAAAATCCTCTTTCGGCAGCGAGAGGTCAGCCTTCCCGCTTCGAAGCCGGTAGGATACCGCCTTATCCCCCAATTGCCGGAGGTCCACTTCGGATCCGCCCCGGAGAACCAGGGATTGGCTCCCGCGGAACTGGATCTCCGCCTCGGACCCATCCGGGACGCTGATCCGGGACCGCTCCGACAATGTGTAGTTGGTGCTGGCTTCCTCCCACTGGCCGGAATCCCCCGATCGGACCCAGGCGGTCCCCTTCCCGATCTTGAGGCGGGCAACCGCCGTGGATGGAATGCCGCCATCACCCTGGTCGCCCTCGACCGCCCGGGCAGGTACCGTAAGGATGGAGAGTACGACGGCAATCGTCCCTATCGCGACGCAACGTTTTATTTTCATCGAATCCCCCTCCTTTGCCTGGGGGCGTTTTTTTCCATTAAATATTTGACGCTTTCCCTCCACGGAAATATTCATACCCCGTCGATTTGGCGCCCGCTACCGGATACGGCCGCCGCCCCAGCCACCTCCGTCCCCACGCCCGCCGCCGTCCCTCATGTCCTGCCACCTCCCGGCGGGAGCCCTGTCCGTCCCGACCACCCCACGTCCCCGCTCCGGTACCTCCGGTACGACCGCCGGGCGCCCCTCTCCGGGCGATACGTTCGGGTACACGCGTACTTCGGGTCTGGCCGGCGTGGTTTCCCTCGGTACCGCGCGTGGCGTTTCCACGGTCCTGCCGCCGGCGGGAAACCGGTTCTTCAGCTCCGGCCGCACCGGGCGCGTGTCCGGCCGGAGTTCCCCGGCGGGCCGCGTCGACAGGACGGCCGATTGCCGCTCGGCACGTACGATCGCCACGTCACGCCAGATGTGACGCTTGTCCCCCGATCGCACGAAGACGCGGCCACCCTCCAGCGGACGGTTCCACTGCGAGAGACGAGCGTCTCCGCGCCGGAACTCCACCGGTCGGAACCGTTCCCCCGGCCGCAACGGGATCCATCGGACGCTCCGACCCTCGGGGATGAACCGTACCGTCGAGGGGAGGAAGAAAACGTTGTGGTGGAAATGATGGAACGGCCCGAAGAAGAAGTTGACGGAAACGAAAGCGTCAAAAGGAGTCCAGACCCATCCGAACGCGGGGTCGTCCACCCAGTAGCCACACCGATACGGATACCACCCCCACGGCTCGTTGGAAACCCATGTCCACCCGTAGGGGGAGATCCACACCCACCTGCCATAAACGTACGGGGACCAACCCGTGGCAACATGGGGGCGCCACACGTAGCCGTACGCGGGAGCGTACACCCAGTCTCCGTATTCCCGAAGCTCTTCAACCACCGGCGGCGGGGCGTTGACCTGCCGCTCCGCGTCCGACGGGGGAGGAGGAGAGGCGTAATCATCCCCGCCTCCTTCGTACTTGCCGATCGAAACCCCGCGACCGATCGTCGCCTCTTCGCCTTTGGCCACGCGGAATTCGCCGTCCTCCTGCGTGACGATCGCCTTGCCGCCGCGCACCACCAACCGGGTTTCGTCGTCGTCCGTCACGGTGAGCCAGTACCTGCCGGGCTCGAGGAACCGCACACCGCTTCCCCCCGGGACCCGGACGCTCACCGGCGCGAAGTCGTCCGCCGGCAGGTCGAACCGGATCTCCCCCGATCGCAGCCGGAAGGAGCAATTCCCCTCCAGGAGGTCCCGGATCTCCATGTCCGTCCCGGAACTCAGGAGAACGAACAGCCCGCCGTGGAACTGCAGTTCCGCCTCCGACCCTTCAGGGATGCTGACGCGACTGCGCGGCGGAAGCGGGCTGTTGGTTGGATACTCCTCCCAATCCTCCCCGTCCGATGTGCGGACCCAGGCCGACCCGTCCGACACCCTGATCCTGGCGACGGAGTAGGCTGGAATCTCCGCGGCCTCGACGTCCCTGCGATCTTCCGCCATAGCGGGCATCGCCGAGGCGCAGGCGAGGACACCGACCGAGGCCGGAATGAACCAGGCAGCGCGCTTCATGGCGAACCCTCCCGATGCATGACCATTAGACGAGTCCGCAAGGGACATCTATTCACCCAGGGAGGCGGAATGCGGGCATCACCTATTCGCCGGAAACCGCCGATTGACTTCGGAATAAGTGATGGACGATTCCGACATCAGCTTGTACGTTCCCGTTTCCATCAGTTCTTTCGCGATTTTTCTCAATAAACCAAGCGTTGCTCTCATCGGTCCGGGACCGACGCTGACGCGCGCAACACCCATATCCTGGAGTTCAGGTATGGGCGGGGTTGCCGCACTTGCAAAAATGTTTATTGACGCCCCTGCAAGAAGTCACGCTGCCTGTTGAAGGACGAAGTCATCCTCGTGGAGGCTTCGCGTGTTGAACCTGATGAACCGGTTGGTCCATTCGACCAGAATCGATTCGAAGGCCGCATGA
>JAMDCN010000115.1:0-1201 GCA_023489025.1 Deltaproteobacteria bacterium
CTGGGACAGCCCCTGGGGGCCGGGGCGTCCGGGGTGGCACATCGAGTGCTCCGCGATGGCGATGAAGCACCTCGGGGAGACGTTCGACATCCACGGCGGCGGGAAGGACCTCGTGTTTCCCCACCACGAGAACGAGATCGCCCAGTCGGAAGGCCTCACGGGGAAACCTTTCGCCCGGTACTGGATCCACAACGGGTTCGTGAACATCAACAAGGAAAAGATGAGCAAGTCGCTCGGGAACTTCTTCACCCTGCGCGAAGTGCTGAAAACGGAGAAGCCCGAGACGCTCCGCTTCTTCTTCGCCTCCAGCCACTATCGCAGCCCGATCGATTATTCGGACCAGAACCTGGCGGAGGCGAGGGCGGGACTGAGCCGGCTCTACCGGGTGAAGGAGAAGGCGGAGAGCAGCGCGGCCGCCGGAGCGCGGGCGTCGTCCGTGCCGGACGGCGACGAATTTTCGCCGCTGCGGGACGCTTCTGCGAAATTCGACGAGGCGATGGACGACGACTTCAACACGGCCGCGGCGCTGGGGCATCTCTTTGACGCCGTGCGGGCGCTGAACCGCCTGGCCCCGGCCGACCCGGCGGAGGAGAAGGAGAAGGGGGGGCGGTTCCTCGCCGGTTACGCGGTCCTCGAGCCGCTTTTCGGGGTGCTGGGGCTGCTGCGGATGTCGGCGAAGGAGTACTTTCGTCATGTGGTCAAGGCGGTGAGCATCCCGTCCGAAGAGTCGTTCGGGATTCCGAAGATCGTATCTAAAGGGGATGGTAGTCCGCTTTTGAACGAAGAGGAGATCCTCCGCCGAATCGAGGCCCGCAAGGCCGCCCGCGCCCGGAAGGACTTCGCCGAGGCCGACCGGATCCGGAAGGAGCTCGACGCCCGGGGCGTCCTCCTCGAGGACTCCAAGGGCGGCACGACCTGGAAGTACAAGGCCTAAGGTCCCTTCCAATCCGCCGCGGGATCGGCTCCGTTCCCTCGCAGGGGGGCCGTTCACTCGGTCGCTCGGCTTGCTGGGAACCGCAAGCCTGCGCTCAACCTCCGCCGGAAAGCTTCGTTCAGACCCCCCTGCTACGTCCACTCCGCCGCATCCGGCGACGGTCACATGTAACGCGCACGGAAGGCACACGCCGCGGGAGGGTCCGGCGCAGCCGCCGCAGGAGGGGGGCGCAGTGAGGTAAAGCGCAGCCGCGCGGATCCATCGCGC
>JAMDCN010000115.1:1211-11343 GCA_023489025.1 Deltaproteobacteria bacterium
GGGAGGGTCCGGCGCAGCCGAAGGGAGATCCGGCGCAGCGCTTTCCCCCTGCGAGGTAACGCAGCCGGTCGCGGCGGTGGGTCAACGTATAATGAGACAAAGGGGGTTTGCGCGTTGGAGAACCGGTTCCGCCTGAAGTCGCCGTTCGCCCCCTCAGGGGACCAGCCGGAAGCGATCCGGGAGCTCGTGGCCGGCCTCTCGCAGGGGATGGCGCGCCAGGTCCTCCTCGGGGTGACCGGCTCCGGCAAGACGTTCACGATGGCCAACGTCATCGCGGAGACGAACCGGCCCGCGCTGGTCATCGCCCCCAACAAGACGCTCGCCGCCCAGCTCTTCGCCGAATTCAAGGATCTGTTCCCCGAGAACGCCGTCGAGTATTTCGTCTCCTACTACGACTATTACCAGCCCGAGGCGTACCTCCCCCAGACGGACACCTTTATCGAGAAGGACTCGTCGATCAACGAGCAGATCGACAAGATGCGTCACAGCGCCACCCGATCGGTGATGACGCGGACCGACGTCGTGGTCGTCGCGTCCGTGTCCTGCATCTACGGGCTGGGTTCCCCGGAGTTCTACAACCGGCTGACCGTGCGCGTCTCGGAAGGGGCCGCCTTCCCGAGAAACGCGTTGTTGCGCCGGCTGGTCGAAATCCAGTACGAGCGGAACGACGTCGACTTCCACCGCGGCACGTTCCGGGTGCGCGGCGACGCGGTGGAGCTGTTCCCCGCGTACGAGGAGGACCGGGTCCTGCGCATCGAATACGACGAGGACACGGTCGCGCGAATCCGGTACGTGGATCCGCTCCGGGGGACGCGCCTGTACGACGTCCGGGAGACGGTCGTCTTCCCCGCCAGCCATTATGTGACCCCAGAAGACCATTTGGAGCGGGCCGTCCAGGGGATCGAGGCGGAGCTCGAGGCGCGCCTAAAGGAGCTGACGGTCCAAGAAAAGGTGCTCGAGGTCGAGCGCCTCAAGCAGCGGACCACGTACGACCTGGAGATGATCCGGCAGATGGGATTCTGCAGCGGGATCGAGAACTATTCGCGACACTTGGACGGCCGGAACCCCGGGCAGCCTCCGTACACGCTCCTGGACTATTTTCCCAAGGGCTACATCACGTTCATCGACGAATCCCATATCACCGTCCCGCAGCTCAACGGGATGTACAACGGAGACCGGTCCCGGAAGGAGACGCTCGTCGAGTTCGGGTTCCGGCTTCCCTCGGCGCTCGACAACCGGCCGCTCCGGTTCGAGGAGTTCAACCGGGTCACGGGCCAGGCGGTGTTCGTCTCCGCGACGCCGGGGATGTATGAGCTGCGGGAGAGCGGCGGGGCGGTGGCCGAGCAGATCATCCGGCCGACGGGTCTTGTCGATCCGGAGGTCGAGGTGCGGCCCGCCGGCCGGCAGGTGGACGACCTGCTCGGGGAAATCCGGGACCGGGCGGGGGCGGGGGAGCGCGTCCTGGTGACGACGCTCACCAAGCGGATGGCCGAGGACCTCACCGAGTTTTATGAAGGGCAGGGCATCCGCGTCCAGTACCTCCACTCCGACATTGACACGGTGGAGCGCGTGAACATCATTCGCAATCTGCGCCTGGGGAAGTTCGACGTCCTCATCGGGATCAACCTCCTGCGGGAGGGGCTGGATATACCGGAAGTGTCGCTGGTCGCCATCCTGGACGCAGACAAGGAGGGGTTCCTGCGGTCGGCGCGTTCGCTGATCCAGACGTTTGGCCGCGCCTCGCGCAACGTATCGGGGAAGGTGATCCTCTACGCCGACCAGGAAACGGGGTCGATGCGGGAGGCAATCTCCGAGACCGCGCGCCGGCGGGAGAAGCAAAGAACGTTCAACGAGCGGCATGGGATCACGCCGGAAACGGTGAAGAAAAACATCGCGGCTCCCATCGGCCAGGTGTGCGAGGCGGATTACGTCACCGTGGAAACGGGTGAGAAAGAGGAGTACGCCTCCTACGAGGAGCTGGCGAAGACGCTCAAGAGGCTGCGCAGGGAGATGGAGCGGGCGGCGAAGAAGCTCGATTTCGAACGCGCGGCCGAGATTCGGGACCGGCTGCTCGTCCTGGAAAAAATGGAACTTTCGGCGAGATAGAGGAATGACGGCCCTTTCCGATTGGAGGACGTTTCCCCGCTCTCCGGGGGTCTACCTCATGTCGGACGCCCGGGGGAAGGTCCTCTACGTGGGGAAGGCGAAGGTGCTGCGCTCGAGGCTCCACAACTACACGGCGCCCGGCGGCGACGGCCGCCCCCAGATCCCGCATCTCGTGCGTCGCGTGGCCGACGTGCGCTGTATCGTCACCGCCACGGAGAAGGAAGCGCTGCTCCTCGAGAACACCCTCATCAAGGAGCATCGCCCCCCGTTCAACGTTTTCCTGCGGGACGACAAGGAGTACCTCCTGTTGCGGATCGACCGGAAGGAGGAGTTTCCCCGGCCGGTGCTCGTCCGGCGAGTCGCCAAGGACGGCGCCGCCTATTTCGGTCCGTACTCCTCCGCCCGCGGGATCCGCGAGACGCTGCGCCTGCTGTACCGGCTGTTTCCTCTGTGCTCGTGCACCCCGAAGAAATTCGCCTCCCGGCGGAGGCCATGCCTCCATTACCAGATGGGGCGGTGCGGCGGCGCGTGCGCGGGGATGATATCCCGGGAAGAGTATCTCCCAATCGTCGACAACGCGGTCCGGTTCCTGAAAGGGAACTACCGGGACCTCGTGAAAAGCTGGAAAGAGGAGATGGCGCGGCTTGCGCGGGAGAGGAAGTTCGAGGAGGCGGCGAAGATCCGCGACCGGATCGCGACCGTGGAAGGGACGCTCGTCCGGCAGCGGGTGGTCCGCGCCGTCCTTGGGGACGTGGACGCGGTCGGGTGGCACCGCGAGGATCCGGAAGTCACGGGAGCGGTTCTCCACGTGCGCTCCGGCCGGCTCTCCGACGCCCATACCTATTCGTTCCGCGCGGAGGGGGAGGAGGTCGAGGCCCTCTCCTCCTTCCTCCTCCAGCATTACTCCGAGGGGGCGTACTTCCCGGGGGAGATTCTTCTGCCGATGGGAATCCCGGACCGGGAGCCCCTGGCGTCGCTTCTCTCCGACAGGGCGGGGAGCCGGGTCCGGATCAAGGTTCCCGGCTCGGGGGAGCGTGCCCGACTGGTCGCCCTGGCCAATACGAACGCCTCGGAAGCGCACCGGATGCGGAAAGAGAAGGAAGCCGCCTACGAGGAGCTGTCCTCCCGCCTGGCGTCCCTGTGCCGCCTCCCGAAGCCTCCGCAGCGGATCGAGGGATTCGACATCTCGAACATCTCGGGGACGGAACCGGTGGGATCGATGGTCGCGTTCGTCGGGGGAAAGGCCGCGAAGAAGTGGTACCGCAAGTTCGCGGTGCGCGGGATGGAGGGGCAGGACGACTTTGCGATGATGGAGCAGGTGGTCCTCCGCCGGTTCGCGCACGACGAGGATTTCGGGGGGATGCCGGACCTGGTCCTGATCGACGGGGGAAAGGGGCAGCTTTCCTCGGCCATCGCGGCGATGAGGGAAGCAGGCGCGGATTTCCTGCCCGTCATCGCCCTGGCCAAGGAACGGGTGCGCGGCGGCGAGACGGTCGTCCGGGAAAGGATTTTTCTCCCCGGCAGGAAGAACCCCGTCGTCCTCCCTCCCCATGACCCCGTGCTGCTCCTGTTGATGCGTGTGCGCGACGAGGCGCACCGGTTCGCCCTCTCCTTCCACCGCGCCCGCAGGACAAAGAAGGCGTTCCAGACCGCCTGAGGCAACCACCATCCGCCGCGATCGACTCCGATTCGTCGCCGCCTACCCGGAAGTCGCTACGCCTCCGGGAGCTCCGTGCTCGCGATCGCCTTCGGCTCCCCTGCATCCCGTTTCACGTGCCCAACGATCCCTTCCCCGCCCTTCGGTCTCCCGGTGTAGTCCGCCAAGCTTCCTTGTTGCCAAAAGCGCAGGGTCACCATCGGTTCCGCCTCGGCGACTCGCTGCGCCGGACCTCCCATCGGCTGCGCCTTCCGTCTTAGGCGGCATGCCTGTGCCGGATGCGGCGAAGTGGACGCAGCAGCAGGAGCAGCACGGGGTTGCGGCTGGGCGAACCCATCGGGCAACGGAGGCGTAGCGCTTTCCGTGCGGGTAAGAGGCGCCGCCCGGCCCGCGTCTGGAGGAATTTTCGCTTGACAGTCCAACGGGTATTGTATACAGCATACTTGGTTTCGTGTCGGAACGTTGCCGCCCTCCAGCCGGTCAGGACTCCGCCGATAAGGATAGAAAAACTAAAGGAGAGAACATGACAGCGAAGACGGCGAAGATTATTTGGACAAAGATCGACGAAGCCCCCATGCTGGCAACCTACTCCCTGCTCCCGATCATCCAGGCGTTCACGAAGGGAACCGGCGTCGTCGTTGAAACTTGGGACATCTCCCTGGCGGGCCGGATCCTCGCGAACTTCCCGGAAAACCTGACCCCGAGTCAAAGGATACCCGATTACCTGGCGCAACTGGGCGAGCTCACGCAGAAGCCCGAGGCCAACATCATCAAGCTTCCGAACATCAGCGCCTCGATCCCGCAGCTCAAGGAAGCGATCAAGGAACTGCAGGCGCACGGTTATAACGTTCCGGACTATCCCGAAAATCCGGCGAACGACGCCGAGAAGGCGATCCAGGCGCGGTACGCCAAGGTCCTGGGAAGCGCCGTGAACCCGGTGCTGCGCCAGGGAAATTCGGATCGCCGCTCGCCGCTTTCCGTCAAGGCGTTCATGAAGAAGCACCCGCCCAAGAACTATCCGTGGCCCCCGGACTCCAAGGCGCATGTGTCGCACATGACCGGCGGGGACTTCTACGGCAACGAGACCTCCGTCACCCTGAAGCAGCCGACGACCGTGCGGTTCGAGTTCGTCGGTTCAGACGGCAAGGTGACGGTCCTCAAGGAGAGCCTGACAGTCCTGGAGGGCGAGATCCTCGACTCGACGGTGATGAACGTCCGCGCCCTGAGGAAGTTCTACGAGGAGCAGATCGAGGATGCGAAGAAGCTCGGCGTGTTGCTGTCGCTGCACCTCAAGGCCACCATGATGAAGGTCTCGGATCCCATCATGTTCGGCCACGCCGTCAGCGTTTTTTTCAAGCCCGTCTTCGAGAAGCACGCGGCCGCCCTCAAACAGGCGGGCGTCAACCCGAATATGGGCCTGGGCGACCTCTACAAGAAGATCGAGAGCCTGCCGGCGGACAAGAAGGCGGAGATCGAGGCGGACATCCAGGCAGTCTACAAGATCCGTCCCGCGCTCGCGATGGTCGACTCGGACAAGGGCATCACGAATCTGCACGCTCCGAACGACATCATCGTGGACGCGTCGATGCCCGTCGTTGTCCGCGAGGCGGGGAAGATGTGGGGACCGGACGGGAAGCAACACGAGACCAAGGCGATGATTCCCGACCGGTGCTACGCGACCGCCTACAAGGAGATCATCGAGGACTGCAAGAAGAACGGAGCCCTCGATCCCGCTACGATCGGGAGCGTACCCAATGTTGGCCTCATGGCGCAGCAAGCGGAGGAGTACGGCTCCCACGACAAGACGTTCCAGGCGCCCGGCAACGGGAAGATCCGCATCGTCGACGCATCGGGGTCGACACTGCTTGAGCAGAAAGTCGAGGAGGGCGACATCTTCCGGGCGTGCCAGGCGAAGGACATCCCGATCCGGGACTGGGTGAAGCTGGCCGTGAAGAGGTCGAGGGCGACCGGCGCACCTGCCGTCTTCTGGCTCGACAGGAACCGGGCACACGATGCGCAGGTCATCGCGAAGGTCGAAACGTATCTGAAGGATCACGACACCGCGGGCCTGGACATCCGGATCCTGCCTCCCGTGGAAGCGATGCGGCTATCGCTTGCGCGGATCCGGCAGGGCCAGGACACGATCTCGGTCACGGGCAACGTACTCCGTGACTACCTGACCGATCTGTTCCCGATCCTCGAAATCGGCACGAGCGCCAGGATGCTCTCGATCGTCCCCCTCCTCGCGGGCGGCGGCCTCTTCGAGACGGGAGCCGGCGGCTCGGCGCCCAAACACGTTCAGCAGTTCGTAAAAGAAGGGTACCTGCGCTGGGATTCCCTCGGCGAGTTCTCCGCGTTCACGGCCTCGCTGGAGCACGTTGCAGGGACTACCGGAAACGAGAAGGTCCAAGTCCTCGCCGAGACGCTGGACCAGGCGATCGGCAAGTTCCTGGACAACAACAAGTCGCCGGCCCGTAAAGTAGGCCAGATCGATAACCGGGGGAGCCATTATTACCTCGCGTTGTATTGGGCCCAGGCGTTGGCCGCACAGACCAAGGACAAGGAGTTGCAGGTCCGTTTCGCCAAACTGGCGCAGCGGCTGGGAGAGAACGAGGAAAAGATCAATCAAGAGCTGCTCGGGGCCCAAAGGAAACCCCAGGATCTGGGCGGCTACTATCATTCGGACCCGGAAAAGACGTCGAAAGCGATGCGTCCCAGCGCAACCTTGAATGCCATCGTGGACGCTTTCGCATAAAGCTTGCCCTGTAAGACGGCGGGGAACGAGCCCGCGATGTTTGGAGCCGGTTAAAGCACCGTCCTCTTAAGCAGGACGGCATCGATACGCCCGCGGAATGCTGATTGCACCTCTCCGGTGCATGGATTATCCGTTCCGGGGGCACGGCCCCCTGTTCCTCCTCCTTCTCGCCTATCTGGCCGGTGTGTTCCTCGGGCTCGCCTCCGGCGCCGCCTGGCCCTCCGTAGCGGCGGTCGGTCTCTTCCTGCCGCTCCTGTCCCTTCCGTTCCGGAAGGTTCTCCTTGTCCCGGCCATGTCGATCATGTTCCTTTGCGGCGCCCTTGCCGCCGGCAGGATTCCGCTCGTCGACCCGGGCCGGCTGCAGGGCTTCCTGGACAACGAGGTCGTCCTGCGGGCGGTCGTGGAGGAGGTGAGGCCCAACGACGCCGGCTGGAGCGGAGTTGCCGGGAACGCCTCGGTATACCGTCTGGACGGCTCCGGCCCGGTCGCCTTGGGCAAGGTGCTTCTTTCCGTCCGGACTCCGCACGGTGCCGACGGTCTGCCGTTCGAAGTCCGGGCAACCGGCCGCCTGCGTGCGATGAGAAGCCTCGGCAACCCCGGCGAACTTCCCAGGGAATGGAGCGCGATGGCGATGGGCGTCCAGTATGCGTTTTCGACGGAGGACTCGCGGGCCGTTTTCCTCCCGCTCAAGGAAGGGAAGGGTGGCGTGCGGGGCATATTTCGACGCGCGCGCGGGAGGACATCCCGCTGGATGGAGAAGCACGCGGGACGGTCCGATGGAGCCCTCTACCTTCTCTCCCTTACGACAGGGGAAGTTCCCCCCTCTTCCCATCCGATGGTGACCTTGCTGAGAAGGACGGGCCTGGCGCACCTGCTGGCCATTTCGGGGATCAACGTCGCGATCTTCTTCCTTTCGCATTCGTTCCTGGTGCGCGGCGTTGTCTGGGCGTTCCGCCGGCGGAGGGGAACGCCGGACCTCAACCGGATCTCGATGCTCCTTTCCGTCCCCGTCTGCTGGGCGTACGTTCTCATGGCGGGCGCGCCCGTCCCGGCCGTCCGCTCCGCGGGGATGATCACGCTGGCCGTGCTTCTCTGGAACGTATGCGGCATCCGGAGAGCGGACCTGGGGTGGTCGCTCCTCTTCTTCCTTACCGTCGTCGCTTCTCCCTTCCAGATCGTTTCCCCCTCTTTTCTCCTGTCCTACGGGGCGACCTTCTTCCTGATCGCCGCTTTTGCCGAAAGGCCGCAGCGGGTCCGCTTCCGCTCGCCGGCCCGCCGTCTGGGGGAATGGGGAAGGGATGCCCTCGTCGCCTCCTCGGTCGCGTTCCTGGGAACGCTGCCGATCAGCGCCGCGTTTTTCGGGGCCTTCCCCGCAGGCGCCATCCTCTGGAACCTGACGTTCGGTCCGCTCCTCGGGACGGCGGGGGTCATGGGCGCATTCCTCGCCGCGGTGGCCGGGTCGTTCTCGATCGATGTCCTGGGGGGGGCCGTCCGCCTCGTGGCGCAAGGCCTCACGATGTCTCTTTCCCTGCTGGCCCGCCTCTCCGGCGAAGGGTGGGGATATTTCCCCCTTCCTCCGGCGGGAGCGGCCGCACCGTTTTGCTGCACGATGGCCGCCGCCTGGGGGGCGATCGCCCTCAGGAGGCACGGAAGAAGTTCCTGGCCTGCTCCTCTGGCCGCGGCCTCGGCCTTTTTGGCGTGGGTTCACCTTCCGTACGCGGCTCTCCCCGACACCCGCCTGGGCATAACCGCGCTGAACGTGGGAAAAGGGGCCGCGCACGTCGTTTCCCTCCCCGATGGCCGCCACCTGATCGTCGACTGCGGAAGCGCGGCGCGCGGGGATGCGGGGGGAAGGATCGTCGCTCCCTTCCTGAGAAGCCTGGGGGTGCGGAGAGTGGACGTGCTGGTCCTTACCCATCCCCACGAAGACCATTTCGGGGGAGCGGCGTCCGTCCTGAAGGAATTTCCCGTCGGCGAGATCTGGGTCCCCGGGGATGTCCCGCTCTCCTTCTTCGGCGAATCGGTCATGCGCAATGCCGGACTTGCTCGGCGGAAATACGGAGGAGAAATCTTCTCCGCGGGCGGGGCGGAAGTTTCGGTGCGCAGCGCCGGGGGAAGTGGGAACGCATCCCGCCTCAACGAACGAAGCCTCGTCCTCGAAATCCGCCACGGGCGGCTTTCCGTGTGGCTGCCCGGGGATGTGGAAACCGGACCTGCGGTTTGGGGAAAGGCGGAGAGGAGGCGCGGCTGGGAGAGAACGATTTTCCTCCCGCACCACGGTTCTCCGGGGGCGGCCCCGGCATCCTGGATAGCGGCGGCCAGGCCGTCCGTTGTCATTTCCCAAAATAGAAATTGTTTCGGTGAGGAAAATCTGATACCCTCGATTGGATGTTTTCTCTTGGAAAACGGGGCGTTTACTGTGCTCTCGGACGGCGTTGCGATACTCTACGGACAGGAGAGCGGATCCCGGACCTGGGAAACTTTATGGCGCCTGCCCTGACGCCGGCGGGAAATGGCATACCTAAATACCTTGTCCGATTGAGGAAATGTCAAAACAACGCATTCTGATCATTGCTCCTGATCCGGGAGCCATCGCGTTAAAAGTCCGGAAGTCCGCCTTCGCCGACATCCCGGTGACGGTCCTCTCCGATTGGGACAAGGGAGCGGCTGTCCTCGCCAAGGAAAACTTCGCCGTGATCGTCGCCAGGAAGTTCTCCAAGCGGCAAAGCGCCGAGGAATTCGTCCGAGGCATTCTGCAGCTTGCCCCCAAGACCCCCCTGATCCTGATCCTGCCCAAGAAAGGCGGGCCGTCCGTTCTGGGGGCCCTGCGCGGGGGGGCTTCGGAAATTCTCTTCGAGGAGAACCTGGACGGGGAGCTGATTTCCACGCTGGAGAAGTATCTCTTTCAGGGATACGGACTGCTCCGCAAGACCTCTCTGGACGAACTGTTCGACTACTGCTTCCCGGTCATCACCACAACCGACATGGACCTGTTGTCCCTGACCGTGATCGAGATGTTCAAGGAGTCCCTGGGGGGCTCCTTCGGCGTCCTGTTCCGCGAGCAGGAAGGGAGGGGATCCGGGTATTCCATCGTCGCCGCCGCAGGGTTCCCCGACGACTCGCTCGCGGGAATCTTCCTGCTCCGCTTCGGCGGGGCCATGGTCCGGAAGAGCGGCCCGGTTCCCTCGGTTTTTTCGGCCGACCTGCTGGGGACCCTCCGGCCGGAGGACGATGCCGCGCTGGGAGAGAACCGGACATTCTTCACGATCCGGTTCGACCTGTCCCCGGGCTCGCAGATGTACGCCGTTCTCACCATGCGGGGCACTCCCGGCGTCGACGTCCTCGACAGCCCGTTCCTGAACTTCTTCTACCGCCAGGCCCGGTTTGCGCTGCTGAACGCCGAGCGCAGCGTCCAGACGCAGAACCTGATCTACATCGACGATCTCACGAAGCTGTACAACAGCCGCTACCTGAACGTCGTGCTGGACAGGGAGCTCAAGCGGTCCGAGCGGTACCGGAACTTCTTCTCGGTCCTCTTCATGGACGTGGACTTCTTCAAGCGCGTGAACGACGCCTACGGCCACCTGGTGGGCAGCCGGGTCCTGGTGGAAGTC
>JAMDCN010000102.1 GCA_023489025.1 Deltaproteobacteria bacterium
CCGGTCGGTCCAGATCACGATGGCCGAGCGGTTCGGCCTGGAGGGGCGCGGGGCGTTCTACGAGCAGGCCGGAGCGATCCGCGACGTGGTGCAGAACCACCTGCTGCAGGTGCTCGCGAACGTGGCGATGGAGCCGCCGGTGGGAAACGAGGACGTGGAGGCCGTCCGGGACGAAAAGGTGAAGGTGCTGAAAGCCATCCCGCCGCTCGTTCCGGGGGATGTGATCCGTGGGCAGTTCGAGGGGTATCGAAAGGAACCGGGGGTTTCCCCAGCCTCCACGGTGGAGACCTTCGCGGCGCTGCGGATCGATATCCGCTCGTGGCGATGGGAAGGGGTGCCTTTCTTCATCCGCGCCGGGAAGCTTCTCCCGTTGAATCGGGTGGAGGTGGTCGTGACACTGCGGCGTCCGCCTCCGATCTTCGCCGGCCCCTTACCTCCCATCGCGGCGGCGATTCCCGGTGCGAACTACATCCGGTTCCGCCTCGGACCGGACCAGGCGATCGCCCTCGGAGCGATGGTCAAGCGTCCGGGGGAGGAGTTCGCCGGCGACCGGGTGGAACTGCTGGCAAGCCACCAGGCCGAGGCCGATGAACCGGACGCCTACGAGCAGCTTCTCGGGGACGCCCTGCGCGGCGAGACGTTCCGGTTCGCAAGGGAAGATTACGTCGAAGAGGCGTGGCGGATCGTGGACTCGGTCCTGAAGGCGGAAACCCCCCTGTTCCCCTATGAACCCGGAACCTGGGGACCGCGCGAAGCGGAAACGCTGGTGGCTCCGGAACGATGGCACGACCCGGCTCCGGCGCCCGGGCCGCCGGGGACATCGTGAGAACGGAGTTTCTTCCCGACCCAGGGGCCATCGCGATACGGGCCGCGGAACGCATCGCACAGGTTGCGAGGGAAGCCGTGATGGAGCGGGGCCGATGCGCGCTGGCGATCAGCGGCGGCACGACGCCGTGGCGGGCCCTCCGCGCTCTCGCCGAGGAAGACGTTCCCTGGAATCGCGTCCACCTGTTCCAGGCCGACGAGCGGGTCGGGCCGCCTGGGGATCCGGAACGGAACTATCCCCACCTGAAGGAAGCCCTGATCGATCGCATCGCGATCCCCTCCGCCAACGTCCATCCCATGCCGGTGGAAGAGGAGGATCTCGACGAGGGGGCACGCCGCTACGAATCGATTCTTCGCCGGATTGCCGGAACACCGCCGGTTCTCGACCTCGTCCAGCTCGGACTGGGGGAGGACGGCCACACGGCCTCCCTCTTCCCGGGTGACGCGGCGCTTCAGGTCATCGACGCGGACGTCGCCGCCACCGGCCTTCACAAGGGGCGGAGGCGGATGACGCTCACCTTTCCCGCGATCGACCGGGCCCGGTGCATCTTGTGGCTGGTCACCGGCTCCGGGAAGGCCGTGGCGCTCGAACGGTTGCGCGCGGGCGACCGGTCCATCCCGGCGGGACGCGTTCGAAGCGACCGCGCCGTCCTCCTGGCCGATGCGGCGGCCCAGGGCGTCCGGTAACCGACTCGCTATCGGGTCAATCCCCCGTCCCCGAAGACCGGTCCGCCAAGTCCATTCGAGAACATGGGGTGATCGGGTTCCTCCCCGCCGGGTGGATACCGAGGCCGATGGGACGGACGAGCGATCCCGGGAATTCGTTGTCCGTCGGCCCCTACGGGGCCGATATCGCGCCGCCTCAAGTGAAGCCGGAGCCCGCCGCGCAGGCGTAGCAGTACTCTCCGATCGCGATCGGGGCGCCGGGAGGAGGGAGTTCGCGGACGTCCGTGACGTGGACTTTCCGGTCTCCGTGGGGATGTCCGACGGCGAGATTGAAATCGCAGTCGTACAGAAACCCGTTCCAGGAGACGGAGAGGAGCGTTCGGCACATGAGCCTTTCGACCGCCGACGGGTTGAATCGGTCCACAAGGGTTTTCACGTACCGTTCGTAATTTTCCGTCCGCAGCAGCCACGTCCGAAATCGCCCCAGCGGCACGTTCGCGAACGTGTAGAGGTGGTTGAACGCGACTCCCCATTTCCGCAGCAGGTCGTGCCGGAATTTCCGTTCGGCGGACTCTTGGGAAACAGGGAGGAACGCCCCGACCGGGTTGGAGACGAGGTTCAGTTCCAGCCCGGTCCCTTCCACTCCATACCCTGCCGCGTTCAACTTTTTCAGCACGGCGATCCCGGTTTCCGTCACCCCCGCGCCACGCTGGGCATCGGCCTGGGACGGATTCGTCGAGGGGAAGGAGGCGACCAGGACGACGCGGTGGGTGATACAGAGCGCAAGAAGCGACTCTCTCGCGGCGTCGCTCAGAGCGGAAAGGTTTGTGCGCAGCATCAGTCGGGGGACGAGAGGGGCGAGCTTTTCGATCAGAAATGGAAGATCAGGTACCAGCTCCGGCGCACCGCCGGTGATATCGATGGCGTGGAACGGAAACCGCCGGGCGAACGAGACGACCGCCGTCATCGTCTCCCGGGACATGATCTCTTTCCTGCCGGGACCGGCCTCAAGATGGCAATGCCGGCAACGGAGATTGCACAGGTACCCCGTGTTGACCTGGAGGGTAGTGGTCTCTCCACGGACGAGGGAACGCCCGTGGCGTTCAAGCGCGGCAGCGAACGGTTCGACCCCTCCCGCTTGCCGGTGGGGGGACTTGCCATCGCGCCCTTTTTCGATATCTCCCGTTTCCACGATCCCCGCCGGAACGGCTCCCGTCACATGGAGAGCTTCGCGGCGAGCTTCCGCATCTGCACCCCGTGCACAAGGGACGCGCCTCCACGGATGGCGGCGGTCACGTGGACCGCCTCGGTCATCTCCGCCAGGTTGGATCCTTTTTCGAGGCAGGCGCGGGTGTAGGCGTCAATGCAGTAGGGGCACTGGACCGCGTGCGCCACCCCGAGAGCGATCAGGGCCTTCTCCCGCTCCGTCAGCTCCCCCTCCTTGAACACCTCGACGTAATAGTCGAAGAATTTCTTCGCGAGTTCCGGCGCGTCCTTACCGATCTCGCCGAACGTCGCGAGATCCGCGGGGTCGTAATACGTTTCCATCCCGAACCTCCCGTTCCCATGAAATGACCCGCGGACGCCGGGTCATTGGGATTATGACACTTGCCGCTTCCGGATCCAATTTCCCGTCAGTCGCGGCACGGCGGAAATCCTTACAACCCATGCCGATATATTCCGGTACGCGATGCTCCGGCTGCGGGGCCGTCCCGCGGCGGAAGACATGGTCCAGGAGAC
The DNA here is from genome assembly GCA_023489025.1 of Deltaproteobacteria bacterium. Next base: position 3,232 of record JAMDCN010000102.1, read on the forward strand.
GTTCCTCGCGGCGTTGAAGGACCGGGGAACCGTCCGGGGAAACCCTGTCGGAGGAGGCAAAGGAGCGGATCAGGAAATCTCTTAATACCCCGTAATTCCTCAACCGTTGTACCGGCTATTCACTTCCCTCTCCGATCGAAAGAGAGAGGATTCCTGTCCCGGCGCTTCTTCACGGCGTTGACGATCGTGGGCAGGAGGGCGAACAGCCCCAGCAGCGCGAACGATCCGAGCACCCGGGGACTGGCGACCTGGCGCACGCTTTCGATGGCCGCGAGGCTCGCCCCCGCGTTCACGAAGACCAGGCTCCCCGGCATGATCCCGAACAGCGTGCCCAGGGTGTAGGTCCGAAGCGGCAGTCCCGTGACGCCGCAGGCGAGGTTCACCAGAAAGAAGGGGAACGCGGGGACCAAGCGAAGAAAGAGGAGATAGGAAAGTCCGTTCTCCCGCAACCCCCGGTCGATCCCCTCCATCCGCCCGCCGAATTTCCTCACCACCCAGCCCCGCAGCAGCGTCCGGCTGACCAGGAACGCCAGGATCGCCCCGATGGTGGCTCCGAACACGACGAACAGCGTTCCCTGGAGGACGCCGAAGACCGCGCCCGCGGCAAGGGAAAGGATGGCCGCCCCCGGGAGGGAGAAAGCCGTCTGAACAATGTAGATAAGAACGAAGACGGCGGCGGACAGGAAGGCGTTCGTCGCGCGCAGATCCGTGAGGTGCGCCCGGTTCGCCTTGAGGCTTTCCAACGTCAGGTACTTCCCCAGGTCGAGGAAATAGAACGCCGCCACGACCGCCGCGAATACAAGGAGGATAAGGATCTTCCGGGCCTTCATCCGGAGACCTCTTCCTCCGGCGTGCACGCCCGCCCCTTCAGGTCGAAGAGGAAACGCAGGATCTTCTTCGTCCGGTCGCCGAACAGCTTCTCGGAGTAGTACGACCCGGCGGCCTTCTTCGAGATCTCGGCAAGGGTCGGGTAGGCGTGGATCGCCCCGGCCAGGGTGGAGAGCTTCACCCCCCCGTTGATGGCGGCGACCCACTCGTGGATCAATTCGCCGGCATGATGCCCGGCGATCTGGCATCCGAGGAGCTGTCCCGACGGCGTGACGAGCACCTTGATCTTCCCTTCGCTCTCCCCTTCGGCAAGCGCCCGGTCCACGTCGCGAAAAGGCGCTTCGAGGGTCCGGTATTCCACCCCCGCCGCCTTCGCCCGCTTCTCGTTCAGACCGACGCTTGCCACCTCGGGGTCGGTGTAGGTGCACCACGGGACCTTCGTGTAGTCCGCCTTCCGCGGCAACCGGAGCACGGCGTTCGACAGGGCGATCCCGGCCTCGTACCCGGCCACGTGAGTGAACGGAAAGACGCCGTTTACATCCCCGCACGAATAGATGTGGGGAACGTTCGTCCGCATCCTCCGGTCCGCCGGAACCCCGCGCGGGGAGAACGCGACGCCCGCCGCGCGAAGCTCCAGACCCTCAACATTCGGCTTCCGCCCGGCCGTCACGAGGAGGACGTCCCCCTCGATGGTCCACGACTCCCCCTCCCCGTTCGTCGGCCCGACCCACAGCAGGACGGAGGAACCCGCGGTGGCCGCCCTGAGGGCCTTCGTGCCGGTGAGGACCTTCACTCCCTCGGCCTCCAGGCGGCTCCGGAGGATCGCGGCGATGTCCGGGTCCTCGTGGCCCAGCACCTGTTCAGCGAATTCGATGACGGTGACCTTCGAGCCGAGCCGCTGGAACGCCTGCGCCATCTCGACACCGATCGGCCCGCCACCGAGAACTACCAGGTGGCCCGGCAGCTCCGTCTGCGAAAAGACCGTCTCGTTGGTCCAGTAGGGCACGGACTCGATCCCCTCGACAGGCGGGAGGGATGGACTGGACCCCGTCGCGATGATCCACGCTCTCGCGGTCAGCCGATCCCCGCCCACGGAAACCGTGTGGTCGTCGACGAAGCGCGGCTCACCGAACCGGACCGCGGCGCCGAGCTTGCAGAACCGTTCGGGGGAGTCGTGCTCCTGGATCGTGTCGATCACCGAGCGGACCCGGGCCATGACGGCGGCGAGGGAGACCGGCGGAAGCTCGATTTCAGGAAGCCCGAACTCCTTCGCGCGGCGGGCGAGGGACCAGACTCCGGCGGTACGGATCAGCGTCTTCGAGGGGACGCAGCCGAAATGGAGGCAGTCGCCTCCCAGCTTCTTCGCCTTTTCGACGAGGATCGTCTTCGCGCCGAACTGCGCCGAACCCGCCGCCGCCGTCAGCCCCGCCGCGCCCCCTCCAAGAATCCCCAGATCATAATCGTACGCCGCCATGAACGCCTCCTTTCGATTCCCACGTGTTGGTGAGTCGCGGGTGGCACGAATACCTTACATGACGAGTACCGGAAATCCCCGCTTCCTCGAGGCGGATCGTCTGCCCGGGAAACCTTGGGAGCACCGGGCCCGATGAAAAAAGATTGACAAAAACGGTCGGAACTCATAAATTGTACCAAACGGTTGGTATAGGAGGAAGCAGAGAAGTGAATGAGAAAGGAATCCGAACCCGGGAAAGAGTCCTCGCAGGAGCGACCGAGATCATTCATCGACAAGGTTTCTCCGGGACCAGTATCCACGACCTGATCCGGGAGACGGGGGTCAAGAAAGGGAACCTCTACCATTACTTTTCCTCGAAAGAGGAGATGGGGCTCGAGGTGTTGACCCGCGCCCGGGATGATTTTTTCCGGTTCCTCGAGAACTCCTTGCAGGGTGACCGCCCTTCCGTCCAATTGTTGAACCATTTCAAGGCAATCGTCCGCTATCACGAAAGCCGGAACCTGGTCGGCGGATGCATCTTCGGCAACACCGCCCTTGAGATGGGCGATCGGAACGAAACGTATCGTGCCGTCATTCATGGCGTGTTTGAAGAGTGGCGGCGAAGGATCCGGGAAGTTTTGGAGAATGCCGTCCGGTCCGGCGGCATGCGGAAGGATATCGACCCGGATGCGATGGCGCGGCACATCGTCGCGACCATCGAGGGCGGGATCATGGTCGCTCGCGCGAGCAGGAATCCGGCGGACCTGAAGACGTGCCTTGCCGTCCTGTCCGGGCTTCTCGGAATCGAGGTCGAAACGGTAGCACCTCGGAAAAGCGATCCGGTATAAGAAGTGTTTCCACCGTTGGATCGGTGGGAACGTTTGCTTACAAATCAAACCAAATGGTCGGTACAAACAGGAGGCGAACCATGTCGCGAATCGTTCCCTTTCCAGGCCCACCCCAAAGCGTTGCCCCCATTTTCCAGGAGATCGAGAAGGCCTTCGGAATGGTGCCCAACCTCTTTAAAACCTATGCCCACCATCCCCCACTGCTGCAGGCCAACTGGAACAAGGTCAAGGCGGTGATGATGGAAGGAAGCCTGACCCGGAAGGTGAAGCAGACGATCGCGGTGCTGGTTTCCAGGGACAACAGCTGCTCCTACTGCGTGGCCGCCCACACGGGGGCCCTGCGCGCCATCGGCGTAACGGACGAGGAGATTTCCGCCATCGAGGAAGATCCGGACAAGGCCGATTTCACCACCAAGGAGAAAGCCCTGATCCGATTCGCCCGCAAGGCCAACCGGGAACCGCTGAAAATTTCCGATGTGGAGTTCGGGGCGTTCCGCGAAACCGGGGCGACCGACGCCGAAATAGTGGAAGCCCTCGGAGTGATGGAACTCTTCACCGCATTCAACAAGTTCCTCGATTCCCTTCAAGTGGAGTTGGACTTTTAAGTCATAAAAGGGAGGAAACATGGGAACACACCTTTTCAGTGAAGGATCGATCAAAGGGATCGCCCTGAAAAACCGGATCGTGCGAAGCGCCACCTGGGAGGGGATGTGCGACGAAGAGGGAAATCCCACCGGGCGCCTGATCGATCTCTATCGGGCCCTCTGCAAGGGCGGCGTCGGATTGATCGTTACCGGATACACGTACATACGGGCGGACGGCAGGGAGATGCCCGGAACCATGGGAATCCATTCCGACGACCGGATCCCGGCGTTGAAGAGCCTGGTCCGGGCGGTTCATGAAGAAGGGGGGCGGATATTCTGCCAACTGTTTCATGCCGGCGGGAGGGCGAGCGCAAAGATGACCGGCGCCCGCCCCCTGGCCCCTTCCGGGGGCAAGGACGCGACCTCTCGCGATCTGCCCGAAGCCATGAGCAAGCAGGACATCATCGAGCTTGTGGCCGCCTTCGCCGATGGCGCCGGAAGAGCCAGGCGGGCGGAATTCGACGGGGTCCAGTTGCATGGGGCCCACGGCTACCTCATCAATCAGTTTCTTTCCCCGCTGACCAACGCGCGTCGGGACGCCTACGGCGGTTCATTGGAAAACCGGATGCGTTTTCTGCGGGAAGTACACGACGCCGTACGCCAGGAGGTCGGCCCTTCCTATCCCGTGTCGATCAAGCTCACCGCCGCCGACAACATCCCGGGCGGCTTTGCGTTGGAGGAGGCCGTGACGGTCGCCCGGAACCTCGAAGAGTGGGGCATCGATGCGATCGAGGTAAGCTCCGGAACCGTGGACGCGGGGGAAGAAGGGCCGGCGCGCCGGAACATCGACTCGCCGGAGCGGGAAGCCTACAATGCTGCGAACGCAAGACGCATCAAGGCGAAAGTGCGGGTGCCGATCCTCGTCGTCGGGGGCTTCCGCTCCCCGAAAGTCGGCGAAGCCATCCTGGAAAAAGAGGATGCGGATTTCATCGCCCTCTCCCGGCCTTTCATCCGGGAGCCGGACCTCGTTCGCAAGTGGGAGGCGGACCAAACGCACCGCGCCCTCTGCGTATCCTGCAACGGATGTTTCCTCGCCGGTATCAAGGATGGGGGCATCCGGTGTGTACAGGTGGGGAAGGAGACGGATGCCAAGGCTCCCTCTCCCTGAAAGGGAAAAGAAACGAAAACCCGATTTCCAACCATAGACCTCGTTGCGGAGGAATGTATCGTATGGACTTTACCGAAGTTGAAAAAGATTATATCCGCCGGAAAGCCCTGCCCGACTTTGACTGGACCGGATTCGAGGTGCCGACCGAACCCGTTCCGCTGGCCAAGCCGGTGAGACAATGCCGTGTGGCGCTGGTGGTCACCGCAGGCGCTTACCTTCCCGCGACCCAGGAGCCGTTTCAGATCCGCTTTCCGTTGGGCGATGACTCCTGCCGCATCGTCCCCGGCGAGACGACTGCAGAAGAGATCGCCCTGTCCCATCCCGGCTATGATACCCGCCGCGCCAAGCAGGATCTGGACTGCGTCTTTCCCCTCGACCTGCTACGGCGGTTTTCCTTCGAGGGCGCCATCGGTTCGGTGGCCCTCCGGCATTTTTCCTTTATGGGCTACATTCCCCGCACCGAAAACCTGCTCTGGCGAACGGCACCGCAAGTGGGACGCATGCTGCTCGAGGACGAGGTGGACCTGGCTCTGCTGGTCCCCTCGTGACCGGTCTGCTCTCAGTCCGTTGGACTGATACAGAGAGTGCTCGATGTGGTGGGAATCCCCACCGTATCCCTGTCGCTGGTCAAGGAGATGACCCTGCAGGTCAAGCCTTCCAAGGCACTGTTCATCGAACACCCCTTCGGGCTCACCCTGGGCGGCATCGGGGAAAAGAAGATCCACCGTGCAGTGCTTCGGGACTGCCTGCGCTACGCCGCCGAGACGCTCCCGGCCGGCGCCATTGTCGACCTCCCCTACCGCTGGCAGGATGACCTGCGCGAGCGGCAGCTGCGAAAGGAAGCGCATTAAGTGCTTCCGTACAAGTGGACAAAATCGAGGCGACACGCGAGGAGCGGTATCGATCGCGTGTCGCCTCGATGTCCTTCGGTCCGAAAAAGGTGATCGTCGTGGCCGGACGGAACAAGCTGGTGGACGGCGATGTCGCCGCCGCCATCAAGAGGGTCAAGGAGTGGACTTCTCCGCCAAACGCCAGGCGGCTCGACTGCAATACTCCTTGCGCCACGTCCGGTTTCTGCGGCGACTGCACCTCGCCGGACCGCATCTGTCGTATTACCACGATCATCGAGCGCAAGCCGCGCCTTACCGATCTGCGGGTGCTGGTCGTGAACGAGGATCTCGGGCTGTGACCCGGGCCGCCGATGGGATCAGCGGCTCGGATTACGCCGCCTTCCCGAGCCTTGTCGCTTCCGGAACTTCCTGTAGCCTGCCCGTCTTCACATCGTAGATATAGCCGTAGAGGGCCACATCCCGCGGCACCAGCGGGTGCGACCTCAAGCGCTCCACGTCGGTGCAGACGCTCTTTGCCTGATCGCGGATGGTGAGCCAGTCCACGAACTCCCCTTCCGCGGAGCCAGGCCCCTTGCCCGTGTCCCTCCACCCCGTGCCATCGAACGTCGCCGTCTCAAGGCTGCGCGAAAGCAGGCCGCGCATGACCTCGTCGGTGAACGCCTGCATCCCGCAGTCGGTGTGGTGGATGACGAACCACTCCCTCGTCCCGAGGAGTTTGTGCGAAATCACAAGCGAACGGATGGCATCGTCGCTTGCCCGGCCCCCCGCATTGCGCACCACGTGGGCGTCGCCTTCGGCCAGGCCGGCGAACTTCGCCGGGTCGAGCCTTGCATCCATGCAGGTAAGGATCGCGAATCTCCTTCCGGGAGGCATCGGCAGCATCCCCTTGTCGCCGAACTTCTCCGCGTACCGCTTGTTGGCGTCGAGTACTTCCTCAAGGATCCGGCTCATGTCGCAACCTCCTCTCGAAACGGTGGAAACGGGTGAGGAACGTCGGCCGCAGGGCACCGCGCCCGATCCCCGCAACACGTCCTTCCATCCCTGGGATCGTTTCCCCTCCCGAATGGTTTCGGGCCGGTCATTCCTTCACGCGTTTCTCCCGGGACTGGCTGTAGGCATCGCGGACGGCGACGTACGGGTCGACGGCGGCACCGGTCAGTTCGTCGATTTCCTCGATCCTGAAGGAGAGGTCGGTCTCCGAGCGGACGGCATTCGCGCCGATGGCGGCCTCCGGCGGCGAAATGTACGTCAAGGGATCGAGGAACTTGTCGACGACGAATCCGACGGCGTCCCGGGCACTCGATGGACCGAGGATCGGGAGGACGATATACATCCCGTGGCCGAGGCCATACACCCCGAGCGTCTGTCCGGTATCTTCCTCCTTGCGGACGAGATCGAACCGCTTCGCCACGTCGAAAAATCCCGCCAAGCCGATCGTCGTGTTGATGCCGAAACGGGCCAGCTCGGTCCCGGTCCCCTTGAACTTCCCCTGCAGGAGGGTGTTCACGAACCGGATCGGGGTTCCCAGGTTGAGGAAGAAGTTGCGCACGGCGGTGCGCACCCCCTCCGGCACGATGTACCTGTACCCCTTCGCCACCGGCTTGAAAATCCAGCGGTACAGCTTGTCGTTCACGTAGAAGATCCCCCGGTTAACCGGCTCGATCGGGTCGTGAATTGTAACCGGAGGAGACTCCTCCCCGAAGGAGGGCTCCCGAAGATCCGCCTCCTCTCCGCCTTCGCCGGCGGTCACCGCCGGGTTTTCCGCCGCGGCGGGGGGGGGGATCGGGGATGCGCCCGCGTTGCCCGGTGGGGGGGAGTGATCCGTCCCTTCGTGGAGGGGCAAGGCAGGGATCGCGGCGCCGTTGTCTTGAGTCGCCGCGATCTCCGATGCACGCAAGACGCCAGGTACGTCCGGCCCTCCGGCGGCTTCCCATGCACGGGAATCCGCTGCGGATACAAGAAACGCGAAGGCGAGGAACACGGAAAGACGGCGAACGTTTCCGGCTTCCATGGGTCCTCCCTTCCTGTGGGTTCGGGATCCGACGCCGATCCTTACGGACGAACAATTAAAACTTCCCGCATGCCGGCGGTATCCAAGTGTTGATGCATAACCCTCGCTCGAACGGGCAGGGAACGTCGCAGGGATGGGATGACAAGGAGTGGGGCGATGATTCTTTCCATGGCGGAGGCGCTCGGATCCCGGGCGATTCGCGCCACGCGGTCCCTCGGAAAAATGGGAGTGTTTCTCGGGATTTCCCTGGCCCGGGCGGCGGTCCCTCCGTACCGGGTGCGAAACATCCTGAAGCAGGT
>JAMDCN010000059.1:0-7499 GCA_023489025.1 Deltaproteobacteria bacterium
CGTTGGACATTCACACGCCAAGACCTCGCCAACCTCATGGCAAGAATCGAGGGCAAGGGACGTGCACTCAACGTTGCTGCGTAACTGCTCCTCCAAATACGTCACCGTAATTGTGGAATGGAGTACTTAGCACTGGCTGGTATAATGGAAATCCGAGCAGAACGAGCTAAGATTTCAGGAAGTCCGGATAAGCCTGCACCGGCACATGCATTTATTCTGCACCAGCTGAAACATCCCGACGAGATTGATTTGCTCCGCCAAATATATGGAGCTTCCTTTTTGCTCATTGCAGGCCATGCTCCTCGCAGGCAGCGTAATGAAGAGCTCCAACGGCGAATGGCACTTAAAGCGTCCCAAGCCGGCAAGGAGGATCAATTTGAAGCCAAAGCTTCCGACGTGATCAGAATCGACGAAAAACAAGAGGATGATTTTGGACAAAATGTTCGTGACACCTACCCTAAAGCAGATTTTTTCGCAAACATGGGGATTGATAAAGGGGAACAAAAGGTTCGGCGGTTCGTGGATCTGCTCTTCGGTCATCCCTTCCACACACCAACACCAGATGAATACGCGATGTACCAAGCGAATGCAGTATCTCTTCGGTCGTCAGATGACAACCGACAGGTCGGCGCAGTTATCGTCAGCCACACGCGAGACAATACCAAAATTCGGAACACAGATATCATTGCCGTAGGAATGAATGAAGTACCGCGCGGTGGAGGTGGTTTTTACTGGGATCAGGATTCACCGGATAATAGAGATCAGAGTCTCCTAATGCAGCAACAAAATCGCGCCGCTAACATTAAGATCAGCGTGTTAACCGAATTGATCGATAAGATTATCCAGAAAAAGTGGCTACAAGAGATAATTGCTATTGAACCTGCGAGGGACCTTGCAGACAGTTTATTGAAAGAACTTAAAGGAACACAATTCCTCGATATTGGCGAATTCAGCCGACCAGTGCACGCAGAAATGACAGCATTAATCGATGCAGCGCGAAGAGGCGTTGCCGTAGACGGTCATTCAATGTACGTAACGACCTTCCCGTGCCACAATTGTGCCAAGCATATTATTGCTGCTGGTATTCAAAGAGTAGTTTACTTGGAGCCATACCCAAAAAGTCGCGCGCGCGATCTCTACCGTGAGGAAATTACTCTGGAATCATTGCAAGGGAAAGAGGAAGAAGGTAAGGTTGTTTTCTTTGCTTATACAGGGGTTGCACCGCGTCAATATCAGCAGCTGTTTTCAATGTCGGAGCGAGGTGCAAAAAAGAGGAACTCGTTGACTAAATGGACCGCTGAGCGGCGCTCATTGTCCCCACTGTATGTACCGCATAATGCTTCACTCCTCTCCCTTGCGGCGGAACGTCAGGAATTAGTGAGTCTGCCACATGATATCTATTCTAAAAGCGGAAGTTAGCCTTATCGGGGCCACCCCATTAAGATGGAGGACAACACATGACGAAGAAGCATTTCCCTAAAGGCCTCGACGACCGGATGCGAGACAAAGGCGGCGAGATTCGCAAAAAGCGGAGCGATACGTTGGTCAGTACATTGCGTGATGAATATGGAGAAGAGTTCGCGACGGGCCATCGATCCGATTCAAAACTCGGAACCGTCTTGAAAAAAGAAGGGTTGGAAAGCCTCGATCAACTTTTGATAAAAAAAGTAACTCCTCACCCGGACCTCCGAGTGCCCTACTCGCTAAGTTGAAGAATGAAGAACGCCATTACCGCGGCGTCGTCCGAGTAAGCCCACCACGGGGATGTAGCTGTATGGCGTCGAGGGGCTGGATTATGTATTCCGCAGGATTAATATCCGGACGAGCGTTCCTTCAATACGGTTGGACGGGGATCAACGTCCCTGCCAGGCATCCCTTTCCTTCCCCTACCCCGCCCCGGGAATATAATCCCCGGAACGCCTTGTCTGGACGAGGGTGCTGTTGCGTGAACCTCTTGAAGTCAGACTAGGCCGGGCCTTCCATTGATATAACCGGAGGTGAAATGGCCCGTCCCGCCAAACCCAAAGGGAACGGCTCTGCTGCCAACCTCGGTTTCGAGGCGAAGCTCTGGCAGGCGGCCGATGCCCTGCGCAACAACATGGACGCGGCCGAGTACAAGCACGTCGTCCTTGGCCTCATCTTCCTCAAGTACATCTCCGACGCCTTCGAGGCGAAGCACTCTGAACTGGATGCGCAGCGGAAACAGGGTGCCGATCCGGAGGATCCCGACGAGTACCGCGCCGCCTCCATCTTCTGGGTCCCGAAGGAGGCGCGCTGGTCGCACCTGAAGGCCAGCGCCCCGCAGCCCACCATCGGCACGCTGGTGGACGACGCGATGAGCGCCATCGAGCGCGATAACTCCTCCCTCAAAGGAGTGCTCCCCAAGGACTACGCCCGCCCCGGCCTCGACAAGCAGCGGCTCGGGCAGATCATCAACCTCGTCAGCGACATCGCCATGGAAAGCACTGCTGATCGCGCGAAGGACACCCTGGGACGGGTGTACGAATACTTCCTCGCGCGCTTCGCCAGCGCCGAAGGGAAGAGCGGCGGACAGTTCTACACGCCTTCCAGCGTGGTCCGCGTCCTGGTGGAGATGCTCGCCCCCTACAAGGGACGCGTCTACGACCCCTGCTGCGGATCGGGCGGCATGTTCGTTCAGAGCGAGAAGTTCATCGAGAACCACAGCGGCAAGGTCGGCGACATCTCCATCTACGGGCAGGAATCCAACTACACCACCTGGCGGCTCGCCAAGATGAACCTGGCCATCCGCGGGATCGACGCGCAGATCGGACACGGGGACACCTTCCACATCGACCGCCACCCCGACCTGAAGGCCGACTACGTGCTGGCCAATCCGCCCTTCAACGACAGCGACTGGCGCGGGGAGCTACTCAAGGACGACAAGCGGTGGGTCTACGGCATGCCGCCTACGGGAAATGCCAACTACGCGTGGGTCCAGCACTTTATCCACCACCTGGCGCCCACAGGCATCGCGGGGTTCGTGCTCGCCAACGGCTCCATGTCGTCCAACCAGTCGGGCGAGGGAGATATCCGAAAGGCGATCATCGAGGCCGACCTCGTAGACTGCATGGTGGCGATGCCGGGGCAGCTCTTCTATTCGACGCAGATTCCGGTCTGCCTCTGGTTCCTTGCCCGCGACCGGAAGAACGGACGGTTCCGGGATCGCCGAGGCGAGACGCTCTTCATCGACGCACGCAAGATGGGGACGCTGGTCGACCGCGTCCACCGCGAACTGACCGACGAGGACATCGCGAAGATCGCCGGAACCTATCATGCCTGGCGCGGAGACAAGGGTGCGGGCGAATATGCCGACGTCCCGGGCTTCTGCAAGGCTGCCCCACTCGACGAGATCCACAAGCACGGCCATGTGCTGACTCCCGGACGATACGTCGGTGCGGAAGCGGTCGAGGACGACGGCGAGCCGTTCGAGGAGAAGATGCGGCGGCTCACCGCGACACTGCGGGAACAGCAGTCCGAAGCCGCGAAGCTGGACGCCGCCATTGCCGCCAACCTGAAGGAGCTCGGGTATGGGGGGTAAGCGCCGGAAATCAACTTTGCCCGGTAAGTGCGAGACACTGCATGAAATCGTGCAAGGGGCGCTTGCACATTTGACTTCGAGTTATATCCTTTTCCGGAGAGAAAATTCTGACACAGGCTGTGTCAGAAAAGGTGAAACAGATCGTTTCACATGCGATTACTCTTCGGCGCCCGGATGAACCTCGACCTATGGAGCTGAAAGCCTGCCCACAGTGGAGCAGATCGAGAAGGAGCTCCGGGATGGGGAGTGAGTGGACGAAGGGAGATACCGTCGTATCTATCCGAGCCGCCATATCCGACAAGGCCATCCGCGCCTACCGGGAGGAGTTTGGGTATGGCGGGTGAGTGGATTGATCGACGCATCGGGACGCTCGGGCGCATTATGACAGGTAAGACGCCATCCACATCGGATCCCGCGAACTTTGGCGGTCCCTATCCGTTCATTACGATCCCGGATCTTGACGGCAGTGTCTGGATCGATCGTACCGCTCGCACTCTCTCTGATCGAGGCGCGCAGACAATGAGGTCGTGCCTTCTTCCTCGCGGGGCAGTGATGATGTCTTGCATCGCTACGGTGGGGCGATGTGGCATTACCACAAGACCAAGCTTCACAAACCAGCAGATCAACAGCGTCATCCCCGCCGCCGAGGCTGATCCGCGATTTCTCTACTACGTGTTCACGCAGCTCGGGCAGGAGCTCGACTCCGCTGGCGGGGGTGGTTCCGTCTATACAAACGTCTCAAAGTCACGGTTTTCCGAGATCGAGATCTCATTACCCGTTGACGTCAACGAACAACGCGCCATCGCCCACATCCTCGGAACGCTGGACGACAAGATCGAGCAGAACCGGCGGATGAATGAGACGCTGGAGGCGATGGCGCGGGCGCTCTTCAAATCATGGTTCGTGGACTTCGACCCGGTGCGGGCGAAAGCCGAAGGACGCGACCCCGGGCTACCGAAGCACATCGCGGATCTCTTCCCGGATTCATTCGAGGATTCGGAATTGGGGGAAATTCCGAAGGGGTGGACGACAAGTTCAATCTACGCGATTGCGGACGTTGTTTATGGCGCACCGTTCGCGTCGGCTCAATTCAATGCCGAGGGAGTGGGCTCGCCTCTTATTCGCATCCGCGACCTTGCCGATGAGAGTCCAGGCGTATGGACCCCCGAAGTCCACCCTAAGGGGTATAAAGTTCGACCGGGCGACATCGTCGTAGGAATGGACGGAGAGTTTCGTGCCTACCTTTGGGGCGGCGTAGAGGCCTGGCTCAATCAACGAGTGTGCATTTTCAATCCGAAGAGAGGCGTCTCGCCGGCTTTCGTTCGCAACAGCATCACCGATCTGCTCGCCCAAGTCGAAGCCACAGAGACCGCAACGACTGTTATCCACCTCGGTAAGAGCGATATAGACCGCTTCTTAGTCGTGGTTCCGACATCCCCGGTCTTGGCAACCTTTAATCGCTCCTGCCAGCCTTGGTATGACCGCATCGTTGCGGGCAAGCGCGAATCCCGCGCCCTCGCTGCCCTGCGCGACACGCTGTTGCCCAAGCTTATCTCCGGCGAGCTGCGGTTAAAGGGCTCATACCTCGTTGCCGTAGGAGGTGCATGATGGCAGATCTCAATCTCACGCAGGGCGAAGCCGACGCCCTCATTGCAATGGCGAAACACAGGATCGACACTGCGGAGTGGGACTACCCCGACCCGGCGGTGGCATCTCAGTCCCGCTTGTCTCAGTTGATCGACGCGAGCAATTCGTGCTCGACGTTCGCAGGGGACGAATCGATCTCGCGAAGGGGACCTATCAAAACCGTGGACGCCAAGTAGTTGTTCTGGTTCGGCTTGACTTCGGTGGAGCGCCGCATCGAAACCCGGATGGCGAGGAGATCGACTCCCCTCATCTTCATTTGTATCGCGAGGGGTTTGGTGAAAAATGGGCCATGCCACTGCCGAACAACGGATTTACAGAATCCCGCGACCCTTGGCGGATACTCGATGACTTCATGCGGTTCTGTAATGTTATCGAGCCACCAATCTTCAGGCGAGGACTGTTCACATGATCAACGAGGTGCAGGCACTTCTGGACCAATACTGGGCGTGGCTTCGGGACAAAACGACATTACGGCAGATCAACGATTGGGTCGAGATCACAACCCCGTACCTGGACCGCCATAACGATCACATCCAGATCTATGCGAAGCGTCGCAACGGTGCCTTGGTACTTACGGACGATGGTTACGTCCTCCAAGATCTCGAACAGACAGGGTGCAAGATCGACAGCGCAAAGCGGCAGGGGTTGCTGAGAATGACGCTAAGTGGCTTTGGTGTCCAAATAAACCATCAGGCCCTTGAAGTGCATGCGTCGCCCGAGAATTTTGCGCTTCGCAAGCACAACCTTGTGCAGGCAATACTTGCGGTCAACGACCTCTTTTATTTGGCCTCGCCTGTGGTCGCGAGTCTGTTCTACGAAGACGTCGTCGCTTGGCTCGATCTCTCAGAGATTCGTTACACCCCGAAGGTCAAGTTTACCGGAAAGAGCGGTTACGACCACCTATTTGATTTTGTAATTCCGAAGTCCAGGATACAGCCTGAACGTATCGTAAGGGCTATCAGCAGGCCCACACGCGATACCGCTCAAGCGATGGCATTTTCATGGATCGATACTAAGGAGGTACGCCCACCGGAGTCGCGTGCTTATGCGATCCTGAATGACTCCGAGCACGCGATTTCTGAGAGCGTCATTGAGGCCATGCGGAACTATGCCGTGCGGCCGATCTTGTGGTCTATGCGTGATCATGTGCGACAGGAATTCGCCGCTTGACCATCCCTCGGGTCTCAGAATCCATCGTCGAAGACGCCGCGCTCGCTTGGCTGGAAGGGTTGGCTGGCCGGTCATGAATGCGTCGTGGAAGACGGAGAGAAATAGGCGCTTAACGAAGAGTTGATGGATGCGAACGGGATGTGCGTTGCGAAGAAAACGAACTTGAAGGTAGCACAAGGTGGTGATCTTGAGGGGTGATTCCTGCGGTTGGGCGGGTATTATGATGAATCAGAATCCATTTCCGACGTTGAGCGCCGGTCGACGGAAGGAAGAAGCGATGTTCGGGAGGAACCCATGATCCATCGAAGAGTTGTCCCCCGCCCCGTTCCGAGGATCGAGTATCTCCGGGTCCGTAATTACCGGGCGCTTCACGATGTGGAGATGAAGGAACTGACGCCGTTCACGGTCTTGCTGGGTCCGAACGGGAGCGGCAAGTCGACGCTTTTCGATGTGTTCGCGTTTCTATCCGAATGTTTCACGAGCGGATTGCGCCGGGCGTGGGACAAGCGGGGCCGATTCAAGGAATTGCGCACCCGCGGTGCAGACGGTCCGATCGTGATCGAGCTGAAATACCGGGAAACCTCCGGAACGCCGGTCATTACCTATCACTTGGCGATCAATGAAGGCGATAGGGGGCCCATCGTTTCGGAAGAATGGTTGCGATGGAAACGGGGAAGCATGGGGCAACCGTTCAAGTTTCTGGATTTCCAGAACGGTTCCGGGGGCGTGGTTTCAGGGGATACACCGGATGCGGAAGCGGAAAGGATGAGCGAACGACTTGATTCTCCGGAAATGCTCGCCGTAAGCACTCTGGGCCAGTTCGCGAAGCATCCGAGAGTCAGTGCTCTTCGCCGTTTCATCACCGGCTGGCACCTGTCCTATGTTACAGCGGACAACACGAAAGGGATCACCGAGGCGGGACCTCAGGAGCGGTTGTCGGTGACGGGGGACAACCTTCCCAATGTCATCCAGTACCTCAAGGAACGTCATCCGGATCGTCTGGATGAGATTCTGAAGATTTTGTCCCAGCGGATACCGCGCCTCGAAAGAGTCGACGCCAGCCTCCTGATGGATGGCCGATTGCTTCTCCAGATCAAGGATGCCGACGTTGAGCGCCGGTCGA
>JAMDCN010000059.1:7509-11080 GCA_023489025.1 Deltaproteobacteria bacterium
ATTAGGGAGGATGCGCCGTTCGAGCAGCCTGTTCTCGCGAAGTTCGCTTCCGACGGCACATTGAAAATGCTTGCCTACCTGACGTTGCTGTACGATCCGGAGCCACCGCAGTTGATCGGCATTGAAGAGCCCGAAAATCAGCTTCACCCCCGTTTGTTGCCGGAGTTGGCGGAGGAGTGCCGGGAAGCTTCGGGGGCTTCGCAGCTTATGGTAACGACGCATTCTCCCTATTTCGTGGATGGGGTGCGGCCGGAAGAGTTGCGCGTGTTGTATCGAACCGTGGATGGATTCACGCGTTGCGTCAGGTCGTCCGACATGCGGGGAGTTCAGAAGTTCATGGAGGCCGGCGCGACGCTTGGAAATCTCTGGATGGAGGGATATTTCGAGGTCGGCGATCCGTTGATCAATGCGGGCGACGAGAAGGGCCCCTCCGCTCGGCCTGCCGGCCATCGGAAAGGGTAGCACCGGTGCACCTGGAAATCCTGGTGGAAGAACCTTCCGCCGAAGCTGCACTTTCCAATCTGCTGCCCAAGATTCTTGAGCGGAGGGCTTCCTTCAGGATCCATTCGTTTCGCGGGAAACAGGATCTGTTGAGCAGGCTGCCGGACCGTCTTCGAGGGTACGCCTCTTGGATGCCGTCCGATTGGAGGATCGTTGTGCTGGTGGACAGGGATGCGGAGGACTGCAAGGTCTTGAAGAAACGTCTTGAAAAGATCTCGGCCGACACCGGACTCGTCACGAAAACTCGTGCGCGGTCCCGGAAAGTGCTCCAGGTTGTGAACCGTTTGGCGGTCGAGGAATTGGAAGCATGGTATTTCGGGGACGTGGAGGCGCTTGTGTCCGCATATCCGGGCGTGTCGCCTGCTCTCGGGAGAAAGACCAAATATCGTGATCCGGACGCTATCGCCGGAGGGACATGGGAAGCACTCGAACGAGTGTTAAAACGGGCAGGCTATTATCCCGGCGGGCTTTCGAAAATCGAAGCGGCAAAATCCATTTCCATGAACATGATTCCTGAGCGGAACAGGTCACACAGTTTTCAGGTGTTTTGTGAAGGAATTCGTTCCATTTTATCCTGACGGCATTATGTAGGGGTTCTTCGTGGTGTCCCGGAGGGAGTTGCACCGAGGATGTCGTTGTTCACCGAATCTGTCGTCGAAGACGCCGCCCTCGCCTGGTTGGAAGGGTTAGGGTACGCCGTCCTTCACGGCCAGGACATTGCCGTCGGAGAACCCGCTGCCGAACGTACCGACCCGAACTTCCGTGACGTCATCCTCGAAGGTCGCCTGAGGCAGACACTTGCCCGGCTGAACCCGAAACTGCCGCCCGAGGCACTGGAGGACGCTTACCGCAAACTCACGCGCACTGACGCCCCTTCCCTGCTGGAGCGCAACCGCGCCATTCACCGGCTGCTGGTGGACGGCGTCACGGTGGAGTACCGCCGCAAGGACGGCTCCATCGCCGGGGCGCAAGCCCGGGGGATCGACTTCGACGATCCCGACAACAACGACTGGCTGGCCGTCAACCAGTTCACCGTGTCCGATGGAAAGCACACACGCAGGCCCGACGTGGTGCTGTTCGTCAACGGTCTCCCTCTGGCCGTCATCGAACTCAAGAACCCGGCCGACGAGAACGCGACGGTCTGGTCGGCGTTCCAGCAGCTCCAGACCTACCAAGCGCAGATACCATCGTTCTTTGCCATCAACGCCGCACTGGTCGTCTCCGACGGCGTGCAAGCCCGGATCGGTGCGCTTGGCGCCGGCAAGGAATGGTTCAAACCGTGGCGCACGATCGCGGGGCGCGAGGACGCACCGGCGAAGCTGACCCAACTACAGGTCTTGCTGGAGGGGGTGTTCGAGAAGCGCCGCTTCCTGGACTTGTTGCGCCACTTCATCGTGTTCGAGGACCTGGGTGGCGGGAAGCTCGTCAAGAAGATGGCCGGCTACCACCAGTTCCACGCGGTCAACGCCGCCGTCGAGGAAACGCTGCGCGCCGCCACCCCACCGCCTGACGCGGTGCGGGAGTTACCTGGTCACTACGAATCTGGACTTCGCCCGGGAGGGGACCCC
This sequence comes from Deltaproteobacteria bacterium, assembly GCA_023489025.1. The sequence continues at coordinate 9,579 of JAMDCN010000059.1, forward strand.
GGCGATCGGCGCGTCGGTGTTGTCTGGCACACGCAAGGCTCGGGCAAGAGCCTGACGATGGCGTTCTACGCGGGCCGGATGATCCTGCACCCCGGGATGGCGAACCCGACCATCGTCGTGCTCACCGACCGGAACGACCTCGACGACCAGCTCTTCGGCACCTTCGCCCGCTGCCGCGACCTGTTGCGCCAGCCGCCGGTGCAGGCTGCCGACCGAGCCGATCTTAGGAAGAAGCTCTCCGTCGCCTCCGGGGGCGTCGTGTTCACCACGATCCAGAAGTTCTTCCCCGAGGAAAAAGGCGACCGGCAACAGGTCCTATCGGACAGGCGCAACATCGTCGTCATCGCAGACGAGGCGCACCGCAGCCAGTACGATTTCATCGACGGGTTCGCCCGGCACATGCGCGACGCGCTCCCCAACGCCTCCTTCATCGGATTCACCGGCACGCCGATCGAGAAGACCGACGCCAACACGCGCGCGGTGTTCGGCGACTACATCAGCGTCTACGATATCCAGCGGGCGGTGGCCGACAAGGCCACCGTCCCCATCTACTACGAGGGCCGGCTGGCGAAGCTGGAGCTCAAGGAGTCGGAGAAGCCGAAGATCGACCCGAAGTTCGAAGAGGTCACCGAGGGCGAGGAGGTCGAACGCCGGGAGAAGCTCAAGAGCAAGTGGGCGCAGCTCGAAGCGGTGGTGGGCTCGGAGAACCGCATCCGGAAGATCGCCCGCGACCTGGTCGACCACTTCGAGAACCGGCTCGCCGTCATGGACGGGAAGGCGATGGTGGTGGTCATGAGCCGTCGCATCGCCGTGGAGCTTCACCGGGAAATCGTCGCCCTGCGTCCCGCCTGGCACAGCGACGACGACGAGCAGGGCGCGCTCAAGGTGGTGATGACCGGCTCCGCCTCGGACCCGCTGGAGTGGCAGGGGCACATCCGCAACAAGCCTCGCCGGGAGGCGCTGGCGCTGCGATTCCGCGACCCCTCGGACGGTTTCAAGGTCGTGATCGTGCGGGACATGTGGCTTACCGGCTTCGACGCGCCGAGTCTCCACACGATGTACGTGGACAAGCCGATGCGCGGCCACGGACTGATGCAGGCGATCGCCCGGGTGAACCGCGTGTTCAAGGACAAGCCCGGCGGGCTGGTGGTCGACTACCTCGGCCTCGCCGACGAATTGAAAGCGGCGCTCGCCACCTACACGGAGGCCGGCGGCACCGGAAAGACCGCCCTCGACCAGTCCGAGGCGGTGGCAGTGATGATCGAGAAGTACGAGGTGTGCCTCGGGCTGTTCCACGGGCTCGACTGGACTCTTTGGACCATCGGCACCTCGCAGGACCGTCTCTCGCTGCTCCCCGCCGCGCAGGAGCACATCCTCGCCCAGGAGGAAGGGAAGAGCCGGCTGCTGCGGTCCGTCACGGAGCTGTCCCAAGCCTTCGCGCTTGCGGTGCCGCACGTGGAGGCGATGCGCATCCGGGACGACGTGGCGTTCTTCCAGGCGGT
>JAMDCN010000052.1:0-10562 GCA_023489025.1 Deltaproteobacteria bacterium
TCGCCATGCCTCATCTCAGGTACAGGTTGAGCTGCGCCTGCTGGTTGTTGCCCGGCACGTAGACCACGGCCTGCCCCGTCGCCGGCCCGGGGTTCCCCGGCAGCGTGCAGGTCGCCGTCACCGCGTGGAGCCCGGCGTGGAACCCGTTGAACGAGTAAGGCGGCCCTCCCGCGGGCGGAAGGGTGATGGACGAGGTCGCCTGCGATCCGCTGTTCGAATAATAGAACGTGGCCGAGGCGGTCATTCCCGGATTAGCCGCCGGCTGCGGATTCGTCACGAACTGGCCGGCGGAAACGGACCAGACGTACAGGTTGACCAGGAGCCGGCCGTAGATGTTGACCGGGTTCGGCGGGTAGACGATGTCGTCCGCCGTCAGGAAATTGCGGTCCGGCCCCGCGCTGCGGACCTGGCCGGGGCCGTCGGGAGCCGCTCCGTACCGGTAGTTGGTCCCCCACGGGTCGGAAAGATATCCGCCCGGGTCGAACCCCGAATTGACGTACGGCCCGAACCACCCGACATTGACGCCCAGCGCGCCGGTCGTCCCGCCGGGCTGTCCCCCCCGCGTATTGAGCTGGGAGAGGGCCGTCGGCAGCCGCCCCATGTCGCCGGCGAACCCGGCGGTCGGCGATTGCGGGTTGCCCATGATGGCGTCGTAGAGCCCCTCCATCTCTTTCCGCGTGCTCTCCCGCCGCGTCTGGTCGATCACCCCCGCCACGTAGGGGACCGCGATCGCCGCCAGGATGGAGATCACCGCGATCGCGATGATCACCTCCAGGAGCGTGAATCCGCGGCGCCCCTTCATGACTTCCCTCCCAGCGCGCCCACCATCTTGTAGAGCGCCAGGAAGAACGACAGCGCGGCGCCGAGCACCACGACCGCCAGGATCACGATGACGAGAGGCTCCAGGACCGCGAAGGTCCTTTTCACCGCGAGCGGGATCTCCCGGTCGTAGTAGCCCGAGACGTTCTCCAGCGTCTCGTCGAGGTTCCCCGTCGTCTCGCCCGCCGAGATCATCCGGACGACCAGCAGGGGGAACTCCCCCGACTTGCGCAGCGCCGCGGAGAGGCTCCCTCCGGCGATCAGCTCGTCGCGCGCCGTCCGGATCACCGCGGCGATCACCCGGTTCCGGATGAGCTTCTCCACCACCCACAGGGAGTGGGTCATCTCGACCCCCGCCCGGAAGAGCGAAGCAAGGTAATGGCTGAACTGGCTCATCTCGATGGCGCGGACGAGGGGGCCCACGACGGGGACCTTGAGCTTCCAGCCGTCGAGGCGGTAACGGCCCGATTCCGTCCGGTTATAGAACAGAAGGGCCGCGTAGGCGAGGGCCGCGATGACGAGGAGGTAGAGCCCGTAATCCCGGAAGAAGGCGCTGATCGCGATGACGATGCGCGTCGGCAGGGGAAGCTCGACCGAAGCGGCCCGGAAGACGGCGATGAACCGGGGGAAGACGAAGGTGAACAGGACGAAGATGAGCCCCGCGACCGCCGTGACGACGGTTGCGGGGTAATAGGTCGCCTGGCGGATCGTCTTGGAGAGGTCCTCCTGCCACGTCAGGAAGCGGGTGAGGTCCGCGAGGACCCCATCGAGGTTCCCGGTGGTCTCGCCGGCGCGCACGATGCTCACGAAGATCTCCGGGAAGACCTGCGGGTGGAGCGCGAACGACTCGGACAGCCCGGCGCCGGCCTGGATGTTCCGGCGGACATCCTGGATCACCTCGGCGAAGACCGGGTGGTCGACCTGTTCGGCGAGGTCCCCCAGCGCCGCGACGACCGGGACCCCCGAGCCGACGAGCGTCTTGAGGTGGAACGTGAAGGCGATGAGGTCCTGCCGGCGGACCTTCCGGCGGAAGATCGGGAGGGCGAGCGCCTCGGCCCGCTCCCGCGCCTTGACGAGGTGAAGACCCATCGTCGAGAGGGCCTCGCGCAACCCCTTCTCGTCCGGCGCGAGGAGCGATCCCCGGACCTTCTTCCCGTAGTCGTCGACGGCGTCGTATTCGTATCGCGGCAAAGGCGTCTCCTTGCGCCTCACGTCACCCGGAGCGCTTCGTCGAGCGCCGTCAGGCCCCGCAACGCCTTGGCGACGGCGTCTTCCCGCATCGTCTGCATCCCCTCCGCCCGGGCCGCCGAGAGGAGCTCCTGGCTGTTCGCCCGCTCCATGACCAGCCGGGTGATCGACGGTGTGACCTCCATGATCTCGAACGCCCCGACGCGTCCCCGGTACCCCGTCCGCCCGCACTGGTCGCAGCCGGCCCCCTTGACGAACGGGCCCGCGTCGGGGGCAAGCCCCGCGCGCTCAAGCAGCTCGGGGGACGGCTTGTCCTCCGTCCTGCAATGCGGGCAGGCGAGTCGAAGGAGCGTCTGCCCGACGATCGCCCGGACCGAGGAGGCGACCAGGAACGACTCCTCCCCCATGTTGATGAGCCGGGGAATGGCGCCCGCCGCGTCGTTCGTGTGGAGCGTGGAGAAGACGAGGTGGCCGGTCAGCGCCGCCCGGATCGCGAGCTCGACCGTCTCGGAATCCCGCATTTCCCCGACGAGGATCACGTCGGGGTCGTGGCGCAGGATCGAGCGGAGCCCCGAGGAGAAGGTCAGCCCCGCCTTGACGTTGATCTGGCACTGCCGGATGATCGGAAGCTCGTACTCGACGGGATCCTCGAGGGTGACGATGTTCCGGTCGAGGGCGTTGATGTACGAGAGGGCCGAGTAGAGCGTCGTCGTCTTCCCGGAGCCGGTCGGCCCGCACACGAGCACGATCCCGTGGCGGCTCTCGATCGCGCGGCGGAACCGGGAGAGCGTCGTCTCGTCGAACCCCAGCGCGTCGAGCCCCAGCACCAGCCGGCTCTTGTCGAGGACGCGCAGGACCGCGTTCTCCCCGAAGACGGTCGGCAGCGTCGAGGCTCGCAGGTCGACCTTCCGCTTCCCCACGAAGAAGTTGATCTTCCCGTCCTGGGGGAGCCGCGTCTCCGCGATGTTCATGCCCGAGAGGATCTTGATCCGCGCGGTCACCGCGGGCTGGACCGCCTTGGGGAGGGAGGGACCGGAGCGCAGCTTCCCGTCGATCCGGAAGCGGACGCGGAGGATCCGCTCCTCCGGCTCGAAGTGGATATCGGTCGCCCCCTCCTGGAGGGCGGTGAGGAAGATCTGGTCGACGAGCCGGACGATCGGAGCCCCGGAGGCGAGGTCTGTCTCCGAGACCCGCCCCGCCTCGACCTGCCGGAGCGACTTCCGGATGATCTCCTCGAGCGAGACGCCGCCGGTGTAGTACTGGTTGATCGCCTGCATCACGCTCGACTCGGTCGCGGAGACGACCTCCACGACGTGGCCGGTCGCGCGCTGGACCTCGTCGATCGCCAGGACGTCGAAGACGTTCGCCATCGCGATGGTCAGCTTCGGGGGATCGAGCAGGATGGGGATGATCTTGTGCCGGCGGGCCATCGTTTCGCTTACGCACTTGAGCGCGGCCGGCTCCACGAGGTAGTTGTCGAGCTGGACGAAGGTGACGCCCGCCTCGGAGGCGAGCACCGACGAGATCAGCTCCTGGGTGACGAACCCCAGGTTGATGAGGATCTCGCCGATCCGCTCCCCGGTCCGCTTCTGCTCGCGCAGCCCGAGGTCGAGCTGGTCCTGGGTGATGAGCCCGGCCTCGATGAGGCGCTCGCCCAGGAGCTTCCGCCGGGGTGGACCCTTGGCTGCCGCATCCGCCTGGATCCGCGCCATCACGCTCCGCCGCTCAGGAGATCATAAGAAAAGAGCCGAAACCTCCGTCGGAAGGCTTCGGCCCTTGTCGCCATCTTGTCCCCCCGTTATCGGATGCGGTACCCGACGTCGTCTCCGCCCACCGCCGTCGCGGCCTGCACCGTGTTGATCGTGCCATTGGGGCCCGCGGAGAGGACCCAGACCGGTGCAGGAGGCGTCGCCACGGAGGTAAAGGCCGCCGCGTTGATGACGTAGGGCCGGCCCCAAGGATCGACGGGAAGGTTCGTCGCGTACGACCCCTGCCACCGGTTCTCGCCCGTCGTGGGGTACCTGTTGTTGGCGTTGGTGACCAGGTGGTTGTTGAGAATGTCCCATGTCAGGCCGGTCCAGTTCCCCATTCCGTTGAACCCCGTGGGGGGCGCGGGCGTCCCCGCGGGGCCGGTGTAGAGCCCGGTGATCGTCGCCGCCCCGGTGTTGTTGGCGTTCGGCCAGCGGCCAAGGTCCTTATAGAAATTGACCACCGCCGCGCCGACCACCTGCGCCTCGTTCTGCGCGCGGGCCCTCCGGGAATCCTCGATGTACTTCGTGATGAACGGCGTCAGGATCGCCGCCAGGACGGCGATGACGCCCACCACGACGACCACCTCGATCAGCGTGAAACCCGCCTCCCCCGAACGTCTCCTCATCGCCCCCTCCTTCCGACATCTTTCAACAAAATTGACATACAAAATAATCGATTTGGCAATTAATTATGCATAATCATATTTTACTTATATGTCAAGGACAATTCTTGTGACGTTCCCTTTTTTCGGAAGACCGGAATCGCGTGAATTTCGAAAGAGATTCCCTTGATCGATCGGCGAGTGAGAGAAAGACCGTCGATGCCCCGACCGGAGGCCGACCGCCGGGCGACGGAAACGGTCTCAGGAACGGGGGGGAAACTCCATGGCCGCGAGAAAACGGGACGGGAAGGCCGGGTGGTCCGCCAGGTTGAGGATCTCGAGCCGGCGGGCGAACCGGGCCGATCGGGCAAGAAACCCGGGGGTCCGGGCGGCCTCGGAAGCCGCCATGAGGGAAGCGTTCCCGGCGCGATCGAGCTTTCCGCGGAACGCCGCGGGGAGCAGGCCGGTGACGACCGCGCCTTCCTCCCCGAGTCCCCCTCCGAACGCCCCCGCGAGATGAACGGTCGCAAGATCTTCCGGGTCGATACCGGCTTCCGCAAGAAGGATCTCGAGCCCGGCCCGGATCGCCCCCTTGGCGAGCTGGAACCGCCGCACGTCGGAAGCGGTGAGGAGACGTTCGCTTCCCGGAACGCGCGCCAGCAGGAACGCCCTCTCGCCGTCCCGCCCAGCGATGACCCGGCCGGCGATCCCGGGCGGCGCCGCGCCGAAGAGCTCCTCGCGGGACCGCATGCGGCCCGATTCGTCCAGGACGCCGAACCGGCGAAGCAGGGCGACGAGGGCGACAAGCCCCGACCCGGCCAGCCCGGCGGGGGGGCCGCCTCCTTCGACCCGCAGCCGGATATCCCCCTCCTCCCAGGCGACTCCGGTGATGGCCCCCCGCCCGGCCCTCATCCCGCAGGAGATGCTCCCCCCCTCGAACGCCCCCCCCGAAGCGGCCGACGCCGCCCACGCCGCCGGCCGGCCGCGACGGCCCTCCCCTCCGCGCGCGCCCGGGCGCGGCGCGGCCAGGACCATCTCGGCGTTCGTCCCGACGTCGAGAAGGAGGCGCGGTCCCCGTGACCGGTCCATCCCGAGAGCGACCGCACCGCCGATCACGTCTCCCCCCAGCGTCACCCCGGCCAGCGGGAGGATGGACACCGGCGCATCCCCATCGCCGGGGAACCCGAGCGCCGCCGCGGGAAACCGCGCGGGGCCGGTGAACGCGAGCCGGAACGGCGCCCGCCCGAGCGGAACCGGGTCGGCGCCCACGAGCAGGTGGATCATCGTCGGGTTCCCCGCGACGGCGCCGCCCGACAGGGAGCGCTCGGGAATCCGGACCGCCCGAAGGGCGGCCGTCGCGGCGGCCCGCACGCTCCCGGCCAGGGCATCGCGCAGCCGCGCCAGTTCCTCCCTTCCCCTGGATGCGTACTCGATCCGCGAGATGACGTCGGCGCCGAACGCCGCCTGTCCGTTCGGGACGGCCGCTTCCGCAAGGATCCGCCCTCCCCGCAGCGAAACCAGCGCGCAGGCGACGGTCGTCGTCCCCGCGTCCACGGCCAGGCCGACCTCCCCCGTCGCGGGACCGATGGCTGCGGCCGCGGCGCGCGCCTCCCCCCGTTCCCGCCGGTGGGGAAGGAACACGGCCATCCCGGCATCGGGCCGCGCCAGGCAGGCGAGCCGGTAGCCCGCCCGGATCTGTTCCTTCGAGAAGAACCTCCCGTCGGCGGCCGTGGGCTGCGACGGCGGCTCGACGCGGACGGCGCAGGCGCCGCACGTCCCCCGCCCGCCACAGACCGCGGGGAGAATGAAGCCGGCATCGCGGAGAAGATCGAGCAGGAGCCGGTCCGCCGCCACGTCCGGCGGGACGCGAAACGCCGGCCTGGCCGGCCTCCGGGTCATGGATCCGGAATCAACGGGACCGGGAGACGATGTAGTCGGAGAGGGCCAGAAGCCCGCGGCGGGCCGGCGACTCGGGAAAGCGGGCGAGCAGCCGCTTCCCTTGTTCGACGTAGGCACGGGCCAGCCGCTCGGTGTAAGCGATCCCGCCGTGCCGCTCCACGAGCCCCGCCAGGAACGCCACCTCCCCCTCGGCGATCTCCCGGCCCTCAAGCAGCTTCCGCGCCTTTGCGCGGTCGCCGGGTCCGGCCTCCCGGAGGGCGTGGATGAGCGGGAGCGTCACCTTCCGCTCCCTCAGGTCCTGGAGCGGCCGCTTGCCGAGCTCCTTCTCCGTCCCGGTGTAGTCGAGGACGTCGTCCACGAGCTGGAAGGCGATTCCGACCGACTTGCCGTATTCGAGCATCCGCCGCCGCAGCGCCCCGCCCGCCCCCGCGAGGACCGCCCCCGTCTCGCTCGCCGCGGCGATGAGCGAGGCGGTCTTGTGGAAGACGACGCGGAGGTAATCGGCCTCCGTGATCCCCGGGTCGCTCGACTTGGTGAGCTGGAGCACCTCTCCCTCGGAGAGGTGGACGAGCGTCCGGGCGTAGATTCCGAGCACGTCGATGTCGCCGTCGTCGGTCATGAGCTGCGAGGCGCGGGCGAAGAGGAAATCGCCCACCAGGACGCTCACGGAGTTCCCGAACACCACGTTGGCCGACGGCCTGCCGCGCCGCATGACGCCGCCGTCCACGACGTCGTCGTGCAGCAGCGTCGCGGTGTGCATGTACTCGGTCACGACCGCCATCACGATCCGCCGGGGGCCGGTGTAGCCGCAGGCGTCCGCCGAAAGCAGCAGGACCGCGGGCCGGAAGCGCTTGCCGCCCGACAGCGTGATGTGCTTCCCCACGACCGGGATGAGGGAGACGAAGGAATCGAGGTGCAAAACGAGTGCCTTTTCGACTTTCCGCAGGTCGTTCCTGAGATACCGGAAAACCCCGTCGATATCGGACGTGCGTCCCGCCATGGGCAGAATGACTTTATCTTACGCCCTTTCCCGGTGTCAACACGGGCCGGGTTCCGTTAGCATAAGGACATGTACAAGCGGAAGGACTCCTGGTACCTCCAGGCGAAGAAGGAGGGGTACCGCTCGCGCGCGGCGTACAAGCTCCTCCAGGTCGTCGAGTCGGAGCGGATCGTCCGGCCCGGCGAATGCGTCATCGACGCGGGGGCGGCGCCCGGGGGATGGAGCCAGGTCCTGCTGCGGCTCGTCGGGAAGACGGGGAAGGTCGCGGCCGTCGATATCCTCCCGATGGAGCCGCTGCCGGGAGAGAACTTCCGCTTCTTCCAGGACGACCTTTCCCTCCCCTCGCTGCCCGGCCGGATCCGGGAATTCTTCGGCGGGACGGCGGATGCGGTCGTCTCGGACGCCGCCCCGAACACGACGGGGATTCCCTTCACCGACCAGGCGCGCTCCGCCGAGCTCGTCCGGGCGGTGCTCGCGCTGGCGCGAGAGACGCTGAAAGAGGGCGGGACCTTCCTCGCCAAGATCTTCGGGAGCGCGGAGGCGGACACCCTCTTCCGCGCGCTCAGGGCCGAGTTCCGCGAGGTCCGCCGGATCCGCCCCGGCGCGACGCGGAAGGAATCGTTCGAACTTTACCTGCTCGCCAAGGGCTTCCGGGGGAAGCGACGGTAAGGAACCGTCGGCCGGACGCGCGCAGATGCGTTCCCCGGAAGCGGCCTGTGGAGCGAGCAGAGGATCCCGGCGAGCGCAACGGCAGCGAGTGGGCGAAGGTCGCAAGCGTAGCGGGAGGGGAATGCATCGAGCGCGGAAGGCCGTCATCCGCCAGCGACCGGCCCGGCGCTATTTTTTCGCCATCGCGGCGAGCGCCTCCTTGACGTGGCGCACCGGCAACAGCGTTGCGGACGAGGGCGCCGACAGCCGCTCGGCGTTGGAGGCGGGCAGGATGACCCGCGAGTAGCCCATCTTGGCCGCCTCGTTGAGCCGGACTTCGGCCATCGGGACCGCGCGCACCTCGCCGCCCAGCCCCACCTCGCCGAAGGCGGCCGTTCCCGGCGGGATGACGAGGTCCTTGTAGCTCCCCGCCACCGCCAGCAACACGGGCAGGTCCGCCGCCGTCTCGTCGAGCGTAACACCGCCCGCCACGTTCACGAAGACGTCCTGGTTGTAGAGGGGCACTCCCGCCTTCTTCTCGAGGATGGCGCACAGGAGGATCACGCGCGAGGGGTCGGCCCCCAGCGTGGTGCGGCGCGGCATCGCAAGGTACGACTGGGAGACGAGCGCCTGGATCTCGACCAGGAGCGGCCTCGTTCCCTCCACCGCCGGAAAGACGAGCGTGCCGGAGGTCTCCGGGGACCGCTCCGAGAGGAAGAGCCCCGACGGGTCGGCGACCTCGGAGAGGCCGGAGGCGCGCATCTCGAAGACGCCGATCTCGTTCGTCGAGCCGAACCGGTTCTTGACCGCCTTGAGGATCCGGAAGGGGTGTCCCTTCTCCCCCTCGAAGTAGAGCACCGTGTCGACGAGGTGCTCGAGGACCCGCGGCCCCGCGATCATCCCCTCTTTCGTCACGTGGCCGACGAGGAAGACCGCGATCCCGGCCTTCTTCCCGTAGAAGACGAGCCGTCCGGCGCACTCCCGCACCTGGCCCACCGAGCCGGGCGCGCCCGGCAGGTCGGAGGTGAACATCGTCTGGATCGAGTCGAGGACGAGGAACGGCGGCGCAAGCTCCGACGCGGCCCCGATCACCCGCTCGAGCGAGGTCTCCGCCAGCAGGTAGATGGAGTCCCCGGCGACGCCCAGGCGCGAGGCGCGCATCTTGATCTGGGCCTCCGACTCCTCGCCCGAGACGTACAGGACCGGCTTCCCCGTCCGGCTCAAGCCGCGTGCGGCCTGCAGAAGGAGCGTCGACTTCCCGATCCCGGGGTCGCCGCCGATGAGCGTCGCCGAGGAGGGGACGACGCCGCCTCCCATCACCCGGTCGAACTCGGAGATCCCCGTGAGCGTCCGCTGCGAGGCGGATTCGGTCACCTCCGCGAGGCGCACCGGCTTCCCGGCGGGGAACTCGCCGGACGTCGCAACCCGGTACTTCGGCTCGGGCGCCTCGACCTCCTCGACGAGCGAGCTCCACTGGCCGCACTCCGGGCACCGCCCCAGCCACTTGGGCGAATTGAAGCCGCACCCTGTGCAGACGTAGACGCTCTTTACCTTCGCCACGTCCTCGCCACCTCGAGCGCGACCTCCTCGAAGGTCGCCGCGCCGCTCCGCACGATCCTCCGCACGTCGTCGTACTCCGGCACGGCGCGGACCGACCCGTCGGGGAGCGTCGCCTCCTTGACCCGCACGCGGCCGAAGCGCGTTTCCATCGATCCCGTTTCCCGCAACAGCGTCATCCGGTCGCAGGCGTGGTACCGCAGGCCGATCGCCGTGGACAGGGAGAAGACGGCCGCCGAGACGATCTCGAGCCGCTCCTCGGGGCACAGGATCCGCAGCACCCAGCCGGGGCGGTTCTTCTTCATCGTCGCCGGGAGGATCGCCACGTCGAGAGCCCCCGCGTGGAAAGCGCGCTCCATGAGGAGCTCGAACCGCTGCGGGCTCATGTCGTCGATGTTCGCCTCGACCTCCAGCACCCGGTCCCGTCCCGCGCCGGCCGGAAGAGTCTCCCCCTCGACGACGCGCAGGACGTTCGCCCGCCCGGGGATCTCCCGGTGCCCGACGCCGATCCCGACGCCGCGCACGGTCATCGCCGGCGGCCGCTCGAAGGAGACGCCGAAGGCGCGCAGCAGCGCCGCGCCGGTCGGGGTCACGAGCTCCCCCTCTCCTTCCCCGAGGCGCAGCGGGGCGCCGCGGAGCAGCTCCACCGTCGCCGGCCCCGGGACGGGGATCTTCCCGTGGGCGGAGTAAGCCGCCCCCGACCCGCCGGGGAGGACCGAGCAGAAGACTTCGTCCGTCCCGACCCGGTCGAAGAGGAAGCAGGCCGCGGCGATGTCGACGACGGCGTCCACGGCGCCGACCTCGTGGAAATGGACGCGGTCCTTCGCCGTCCCATGGACCTTCGCCTCGGCGTCCGCCAATCGCTCGAAGCAGTCGATCGCGCGCCCCTTCGCGCCCGCCGGAAGGGAGGAGCGCTTGAGGAGGGAGACGATCTCCGGAAGGTGGCGCGACTCGTTCTTGCGCGTCGTGAGCTTGACATCGACGCGCGTCCCGGCGATCCCGGCCGAGGAGGCGCTTTCGATCCGCAGCGCATATCCCTTCAGCGGAAGCCCGCGCAACGCCCGCCGCAGATCCTTCTCCGCGCCGGTGAGCGACAGC
>JAMDCN010000052.1:10572-11044 GCA_023489025.1 Deltaproteobacteria bacterium
TCCGATCTGATCCCGGAGAAACAGTCGAAATAGAGGATCCGGCTCACTCCGCTCCCTTCATCCGCGCGGGACACTCATTCCCGGAGAGATCCCCTTGCCTTCCTCCGGCCGCCGGCCGCAAGGCCTCCCTTGCGCCCGCATCGTACGCAGCCATGATATTCCATTTTCTCTCCGGCAGGGACTTCATGGACGGCATGATCCGGAAGCAAGGACCTCGTCGTGACCGCCGGCCGAGGAGGCGCTTTCGATCCGCAGCGCATATCCCTTCAGCGGAAGCCCGCGCAACGCCCGCCGCAGATCCTTCTCCGCGCCGGTGAGCGACAGCAGAGCCGCGCACGTCATGTCCCCGGCGATCCCGGAGAAACAGTCGAAATAGAGGATCCGGCTCACTCCGCTCCCTTCATCCGCGCGGGACACTCATTCCCGGAGAGATCCCCTTGCCTTCCTCCGGCTGCCGGCCGCAAGGCCTCCC
>JAMDCN010000135.1:0-9875 GCA_023489025.1 Deltaproteobacteria bacterium
CAATTTCGATTATTAGGTAACTGTAGCGGGAATCTACTTCAAGTTGTGTGCCTGTTTTTCCCTTCCCGGAACCGCCATATTGCTGATCAGTCGCCACAGGCGGGTCGGGGCATGTCCCTTTCCTTCCGGCGACACAAAAAACAAGGGGAGGGAAGTCATGGAACTGACCGAGAAAGTGAAGGAGCTCGTCGCTGTGGGAGCGTCGATCACGGCAAATTGCCAACCGTGCCTCCAGTATCACGCGGAGAAGGCCCAAGCGAACGGAGCGGATCCCGGGGAGGTTGCGGCCGCCATCGAGGTCGGGAAGCAGGTCCGCAAAGGGGCGTCGGCCAAGATGGATCAGTTCTCGTCGAGGCTGAAGGAGACCAACCCCGTTACGGCCGGGGTCGCCGGTTCGCCCTGCTGCGGGTGATCCGGCGGGGTTGGAAAAGCGCGCACGGAATAATTCGACTTGACAGGCCATCGACGTAGCGGATAGATTAAGACCGGTCGGTATCCTTCGCGATGGCGAATGCACGCGGGGAACCCGATCCAATACCAATGACAGGGAGAAATCCATGAGCATTCGTGACCATCTGTGGAATGCCGCCAAATGGAAGGTCATGAAAGATCATCTCGGGTACACGGATGAGGAGATGAAAGTGTTTCGGGAAAATCCGAGGAACGAGGATGTCCTGTCGAAAGCCCCGGCTTTGCTCGACAAGGTGATCGTCCTGGAGGTGGTCGCGTCCCATGGGTGTAACAGCCAACACAAGGTTGGGGAGAAAATCTATTTTGATGGCGCCGGAAACCTTCTGACGAAACGTTGCCCGAGGAAGATTTGCATCTACGCACTCAACGCGGCGACTTCGATGATCTTCGCATCGAACGAACTCTTCTTCGCCGGTGTCGATCCCAATGACATGCGGTTCAAGCGCGCCGCCTGCTTCGATGTCGGGGTGCAGTGCGGCGGATGGGGCCGAATCGTCCTCGAGCTCAGCGTACAAGACCGGAAGGATGCCTGACAGGAATTAACCCCAGGAGGAAACATGATCCCTCTTATTCGGTTGGTCTTTCCCGTGCTCGAGACGACGCCGCAGCGCGGACCCTTCGCCGTCTCGCTGCTGCCGCCCGAACTGTTTCAAAGGAAGCCGGCGCCGAAGGAGTGGTCGGCATACGACTGTTTGCGGCACATCGTGGACACGGAGAGATCGGTGTTCCCGGCGCGTGTCGGTCATCTGCTGCGCGGGGAGGATTTCCCGGCGTTCCACCCGGACGAAGAGGGGGAAGAACGGGAAGTGAATATCCCCCCGATCGAATCGGCAAGGGAGTTCGCCCGGCTGCGGGCGGAGAGCCTGGCGTTGTTGTCCAAGGTCGGGGAGGGCGATCTGAACCGCTCGGCGCGACACCAGGAACTGGGAATGGTGACCCTCGGAGAGATGCTTCACGAGTGGGCGGGGCACGACCTGATGCACACGGTCCAGGGCGAGAGGGCGGTCCTGCAGCCGTTCATCGACGGTTGCGGCCCATGGAAACGGTATTTTTCGGACCACGCCGTCCCGCCTTCACCGCAGGAAGGTCGTTGACGGGATGAAGAATCTTCTCGGGATCATCGGCTCCCCCCGGAAGATGGGGAACTGCGAGTTGATGGTGAAGGAGATCGCCGCCGCGGTACCGGGATCGCCGAAACTCACGATGGTGCGCCTCGTCGAGAAGGACATCCGTCCCTGCAAGGCATGCTACCGGTGCCTGACCGGGGATTGTCCCCACCAGGACGATTTTCCGGGAGTGCTCCGCGCGATCATGGAAGCGGACGCCGTGATCGTCGCCGCGCCGGCGTACCTCCGGGGCACCCATTCCTCCCTCCAGCGGTTTCTGGACCGCTGCCTCCAGGCGTACCGGCACGTGGACGCCCTGTACGGGAAACCGGCCGTCGCCGTCGCCACGGCGGGGGTCGAAGACGGCGAAGGGTCCGCGCTGCTGGGGGTCGAAAACTTCATCCGCCAGCTCGGGTTGTCCCTGAAAGGGAGGGCCGTCGTGCGCGCCACCTTCCCCGGGGACGCGATCGTATTCGAGGAAGGCAGGAGCGCCGCGGGCCGGCTGGCCGCCGCACTGGTTTCTCCGGACGACTACGTTCCCGACGGGCCCTCGTGCCCCGAATGCAAGGGGACGTATTTCGAATTCCGCGGAGCGAACGCCGTATATTGCCTCTCCTGCGGAGGAACCGGGACCTTGTCCATGGACGGCGGGAACATCCGTCCGTCGATCGGCCCCCCCGCCCATTCCTGGCGGAAGAAGGAAGACATGACGTCGCACGGGAAGTGGTTGATCGGCCAACGGGACGAGTTCCTTCGGCAAAGGGAACGGTTGAAAGAGGCGGTCAAGCCGTACCTCGGGGGGGAGTTCGTCTGATGCGGAAGGACGGCAGGGAAACCCGCCGGAACGTCATCGAGAAGTCGCTGCAGATCTTCTCGGTGAAGGGGTACTACAACACCTCCATCAGCGACATCATGGCCGCGACCAGGTTGACGAAGGGAGGGCTCTACGCCCACTTCGACAGCAAGGAGGCGCTCTGGTACGCCGCGTACGAAAGGGCGGTCGAGATCTGGAGGGGAATCGTCTTCAAGGGGGTGCGGAAGGTCTCCGACCCGCTGGACAGGATCGCCAAGACGATCGAGAACGACCTCCGCGACTACTGCTGCGGAGAGGTGTTCGAGGGCGGCTGCTTCTTCTTCAACATGCTCGTCGAACTCTCCGGCCAATCCTCCGTGATGAGCGGCCGGATCATGGAGGGGTTCATGCAGTTTTCCGACCTTCTGGCCTCCTGGCTGGAAGAGGCGAAAACCGAAGGCAAGCTCAAGCCCGGCGTCCGGATCAAGGAGGTCGCCGACTTCATCGTGACCTCCATCAACGGTGCCGCCGCGTTGTACTCGGCGACCCGGAACAATCGGTTTCCCCGGGCGATCGAGCGCCAGCTTGGCGCCTACATCCGGATGCTGAGGGCTTGAAGGAAGGCAGCCGCGGCGCATCGCGGACGCTTCACCGTATCCGTAAAGATACCGACCGGTCGCCAACATTCGGTTTCCACGGCGGTTCGGAACACATGGGGAGGTGAAGAAGGATGAAAGAGCATATCCGCCGCTTCGTGGAGGGGCTTGAGATCGACGACGTGGGGTTCGCCGCCGCGTCGGACTACCGCAGTCCCCTGTCGCCTCCCCTGGAATCGGTCTTTCCCGGGGCAAGGTCGATCGTCGTGCTCGCCTACAAGGAACTCGACAGCTGCGACAGCCCGGATCTCCACATCGCGATGAACGGGCGCATGGACCTGATGGAGTTCTCGCGGTCGTGCAACTACAAGGTGGCCCGCCACCTGGAGAGGAATTTCGGGGCCCGGGTCATGACCGTTCCCGCATCGTACCCCATGGCCCAGACCGAGGAAACCAAGGGGACGGTCGGACAGGTATCGCTCCGCCATGCGGCGGTCGCGGCCGGGCTGGGAGCGTTCGGCAGCAACAATCTCGTGGTCCACCCCCGTTTCGGATGCAGGACCGTCTTCACCGCGCTCCTCACGGATCTCGGGATCCCTTCGGATCCCCCCGTCGCGGAAAATCCGTGCACGGCATGCGGGCTGTGCGTGCAGGGATGCCCCGGCAAGGCGCTGGAGGAACCGGGCAGGACCGACGTGATGAAATGCGTCAAGCACAACATGCCGTACGGGTTGAGCGGTGCGATCAGGTTCTGGACCCGGTACGGAGAGGCTCCCGCGCCGGAACGGAAAGCGATGCTCCGGGACCCGGATTACTGGCGGCTCTACCAGGCCGGGTTCATCGGTCCCCAGTACTTCTGCTTTACCTGCATGAACGCGTGCCCCGTGGGGCGCAAAGCGACGGCGTGAGGGGGAGAACGATGGCCAAGGTCGTCTACGAAAAGCGGGACCGGATCGGGTACATCACCCTGAACAGGCCGGAGGCGCTGAACGCCCTGGACGATGAATTGAACGATGCATTATGGGACGTCTGGGCCGATTTCAACCTGGATGATTCGGTCGATATCGCCATCGTAACCGGCGCAGGGAAAGCGTTCTGCTCGGGGGCCGATCTGAAAACGTTCCTCCCGAAGTGGGAGCACGCCACGATGCTCGACGCGCGGAAGAACGTGCCGAAAGGGATCGGGGGCGGAATCACCCGGGGGCAGCACCGGATCACGAAGCCGATCATCGCGGCCGTCAACGGTTTCGCGATCGGGGGCGGCTTCGAGCTGGCGCTCGCGTGCGATATCCGAATCGCCTCGGAAAAGGCGAAGTTCGGCGTGTTCGAAGTGAGGCAGGGGTTGCACCAGGGCGACGGTGGGATCGTCCGGCTCGTCGCCATCGCAGGGGTCGGTACCGCCCTCGATCTGACCCTGACGGGGCGGGAGGTTCCCGCGGAGGAGGCATACCGGCTGGGGTTGGTGAACCGTGTCGTGCCGCACGAGGAGCTGTTGCCGACGGCCGAGGGCTGGGCGCGGATGATCCTCGCCAACGGCCAGCAGGCGATCCGGTCCGCCAAGGAGACGATCCTCGAGGTCATCGGCCGCCCGCTGGACGACGCGCTGAGGCTGGAAACCGTCAACGGATATTCGAGCGTCGGGGATTTCCGCGAGGTCTCGGAGAGGCTGCAGAAGTTCTTCGGAAAATAACACTCCTGGAGGTGCACGCATGTTGGATCTTCCGATCACGTATCGCGGCGTCGTCTACCCCTGGCAGTGCGACCACATGGGACATATGAACGTGATGTGGTACGTCGGGAAGTTCGACGAGGCCACCTGGCAGTTGCTCTCGATGCTCGGTCTCCCCCCGTCGTTCCTCCGGGAGCGGAACCGCGGGATGGGCGCCGTGCAGGAAAACATCACCTACAAGCGGGAACTCCGTCCGGGAGACGTGGTCTCGATCCGGTCCGGCGTTGTGGAGATCCGGGAGAAGGTGCTCCGCTTCATCCACGAGATGTACAACGACGAGACGGGGGACGTATCGGCCGCCGTGGAGATGACCGCCGTGCATATGGATACGATAGCGCGAAAATCGTGCCCGTTTCCCGGAGAGGTGTTCGAGCGTGCCCGCGCGCTGATCGTGCCCCGAAAGGAGGATATATGCCGCACGTAGGCGTACGCGTCGAGGGAGGAGTGGCGGCGGTCGTTCTTTCCCGTGGAAAGGTCAACGCGCTCGATGAGGCGACGATCGACGAACTGAACGACCGCTTTCGCGAGATTGAGGAGGATGAGGCGGTACGGGCGGTCACGGTCAACGGGGAGAACATGCTTTCCTATTCCGGATATTTTCTGAGGAAAAAGGGGAAGTAGTGCGCGAAAAACGAAGACGATGGACCAAAAAGCCTCGGAAGGGAGGTGAGCCGGACGGCTTATGAAAACTCCAGCGGCATCGATCGAAGAGATGAACGGCGTCTTGGCCGACACTCCGTTTCTCAATCCATATGGATTCACCGTGAAAGCATGCGCTCCGGGAGAATGCACGGTCCTGGTCCCGTTCATGCGTTCTCTCGAGCGGCCGGGGGGCCGCGTCAGCGGCATGATCCTTATGGGGGCCGCGGACGTGGCGATGTGGCTGGCGATCATGACGCTGCGGGGGACCGCCGAGCGTTGGGTGACGTCGGACATGAAGACGGCATTTCTGCGCGGCGCGCGGGAGGAAGACATCTTGTGTACGGCTCGCGTCCTGAAGCCCGGGAAACGCAGCATGTACGGTACCGCCGAATGTCACGGCGCCGCATCCGGCATGGTGGCCCACCACGTCCTCACGTACGCAAAGGTTGAGGCATAACGATATTTCCATGTTTCAAGGGGGTGAAGATGTCGGATGAGAAAATCATCAGAAAATACGGGGAAAGAGTCGGGTACGCGGAATCCGAGATCGAGAAGTTTCAAGAGGGAGGGCACAGAGTCCGGCAGGTCAATCGACTTTCCCGGGCGGCGTCACGCTATTCCATACAGGCGGAGGTAGTCCGGGGCAAGCATTGCAATTCCGGCCATGCGGTCGGGGAAAAATTCATTCTCGATGTGGACGGCAACTTCATCTCGAAATTCTGCCCGAAGAAGATGTGCGTCTATCTGATATCCCAGTTGGCCATCCCCGTGGCGCTGATCAACGAACGGCTTGGTGAAGGACTTGAGCCGAACGACTTTCATTTCATGCGGTACGTGAAATGTCCGGATGCCGGCGTCGACTGTTACGGTTATGGAGAAGTCATGCTCGAGGTCCAGGTCGTCCCGCGGGTGAAATACACAGCATCGCGGGCACGATCCCCCGCACGGAGTTGGTGAGCAGGATCCGCCGGCGCCTCCGTAGATCTTCCGGGTAGAGGACCCGCTCCTCCGCCCGGAGGGACCGGTCGGCCAATATGCGGCGACGCCGGATCCCTTCCAGCAATCCGCAGGACGCGGGTGGCGTCAGGAGCCGGCCGTCCGCCTCGACGAAGAGGTTCGTGATCGCACCCTCGGCGACCTCCCCGCGCTCGTTCAGGAAGATCACCTCGTCGAACCCGTCGTTCCTCGCCTTGCGCAACTCCTCGTCGCGCCACCCCCGGTGCGTGGTCTTGTGCCGCACAAACGGATCCCGGGACGAGACGCCGACCGCGGATATCGTCACCCGCGCCGGCCTCGTCTCTTTCAGGATCGTAGTGAGCGGGGACATCTCTACGCTCACCTCGCCGTTCCGCGAGAGGAGCAGCCGTACCTTTTGCGGGCTTGCGGCCGCCTTCTTCCGGAGGGCGGAACGCAGGGCCGGCCGGACGGCCTCCTCGCGGAAGCGGAAGCCGAAGTATCGCGCGGAAGAGGCGAGCCGCCGGAGATGCGCGGGGAGAAACCGGAACCCCGTTCCGGCAGACCAGAGGAACGTCTCGATCAGTTGGAAAGAGACGGGCGGCTCCGACAGGTACCGCCCCTTCAGACACACCTCCCGGAACTCCTCACGGGGGTCGGAGTCCCAGACGATTCCGCCGCCCGCGCCCGCCTCGGCAAGGCCGTTCCGCAGGGTCACCGTCCGGATGGCCACGGAAAAGGTCATGTCCCCCCCCGGCAACAGGATCCCGATCGCGCCCGTGTAGACGCCTCTCGGCGAGGTTTCCAGGCGCCGCAGGGCCCGCATGGCGGAGATCTTGGGCGCCCCCGTGACGGAGCCGCAGGGGAAGAGGGCATGGAACAGGGAGCCGACGGTGGCTCCCGGGCGGAGCGTCCCCGAAACGGTCGAAACCATCTGCAGCACGGTGCGAAGCCGGTGCACCTCGAACAGCCGGGGGGCATGCACGGAGCCGACCTCGCACACCTTCCCGAGGTCGTTGCGCATCAGGTCCACGATCATCACGTTCTCGGCCCGGTTCTTCGGGTCGGCCTTGAGCGCCGCTGCGGCCCGGCGGTCCTCCACCTCGGTCCGCCCCCGGGCGGCGGTGCCCTTCATCGGTTGGACCTCGATGTTCTTTCCGCGGATGCGGAAGAAGAGCTCGGGGGACTGGGAGAGGATGCACCCGGCGTCCGTGCGGAGAAAAGCCCCGTATTTCACCGGCTGGATGGCGCGAAGCCGCGCATACAGGGAGAAGGGGTCGCCCGGGAAGGAAAAAGAGAACTTCCCCGTGAGGTTGGCCTGGTAGTACCGGCCTGCCGCGATGGCCCGTCGGATCTCCTCCACCTTGACGCCGTACTCCGTTTCCGTGAAGGAAAACCGTGGGTCGATCGGATCCCCGTACGGAAGCAGGGGATCGCCGCGTTCCTCTTCAGGCCAATCGACGGACCCGGACGATTCCCACCGGCGAAGAAGGTGATCGAACCGGAGGACCCCGGCGTAGATTCCGAACCAGGCGAGCGGAAAATCGCCCGCGGGTGCGCCTGTGGGAGAGAACGCCGCATCGAGAGCGAACCCCGCCTCGTACGAAACGTATCCGGCGACCGCGAACCCCCCCGTTTGGCGAGCACTCGCCTCCTCCAGTATGCGGGGCGCCTCTACGGCGGATGACGTCGAAAGGAGGGAAACGGGATTTCTCAGGAGATAGGAGTACCGGTCCCGCACGTCGGGGCGCTGCGATTCGAGGAGGATCGCCCCACGTTCTCCAGAGAACGGAAGGAACCGCCGTACGGGAGCGGAGGATATATCCCGTGAATCCATCGGGGAAGAGATAGCCCACGCGACCGCGCCCGTCAAGTCCTCATACCCATCCGGCAAAAAAAGGTTGACTAAAGCGTTCCGATTCGTATAATACCATTAATTCGATAGGATTAATGGTGTATAAGAATTGGACACTCACAAAAGAAGCATCGTCAAAACGATCAGCTGGCGCGCCGTGGCCACCATCATCACGGGGGTCGTGACGTACTTCCTGACTGGCCGTATCGACTTCGCCGTGACCGTGGGTCTCGCGGACACACTCGTGAAGTTCTTCATCTACTATGCCCACGAACGGATCTGGACCCGGATCTCGTACGGCAAGGTCCGCCCGCTGGATTACGAGATCTGACGTGCGGGAGCCGGGAGCGGGAGGAGGAAGCCGTTGACGATAACGACCGAACAGGCGGAAGGATGGGGGAACCGTTTCGAGGGGCAGGGTCCCGAAGCGGTACTTCGTTGGGCCTTGTCCGAATTTCACCCGGACATCGCGCTTGCCTCGAGTTTCAGCATGGAGGATATCGTCCTCATCGCCATGATGGCGGACATCCGTCCCGAGGCGCGGGTCTTCGCGCTGGACACCGGCCGGCTTCCCGAGGAGACGTACGAGGCGGCCGAGGCGGTGCGCCGCAAGATGGGTATCCGGATCGAATGGTACTTCCCTGAACGGGCGGCAGTCGAGGAACTGGAGAGGACCAAGGGGCTGTACTCCTTCCGGGAGAGCCTGGAAAACCGCCACGAGTGCTGCCGGATCCGGAAAGTGGAACCTCTGTCCCGCGCCCTTTCCGGGTTGCGCGCGTGGGTGACGGGGCAGCGCAGGGAGCAGGCCGTCACGCGGAGGAACCTGCCCGTCGTGGAGATCGACGAGGGTTACGGGAAGATCCTCAAGCTGAACCCCCTCGCCGGCTGGACGGAACAAGAGGTAAGGGAGTACGTCCGGAAACGGGGGCTCCCCGTCAACAGGCTCCACGACATGGGGTACCCCTCGATCGGCTGCTCCCCGTGCACGCGCCCCGTCGCGCCCGGCGAGGACCCGCGGGCGGGCCGGTGGTGGTGGGAGCGGCCGGAGCACAAGGAGTGCGGGCTCCACGCAAGGAACGCCGGCGGAAACGACCGTCGCAACAAAGGTGAAGGAGAAGAGTGACCGTGGATCATCTCGACGCGCTGGAGAACCAGAGCATCTACATCTTCCGCGAGGCGCACCGGAAGTTCAAGGACCTCGCCATGCTGTGGTCGATCGGCAAGGATTCGACCACCATGTTATGGCTGGCGCGCAGGGCGTTTTTCGGCAAGGTTCCCTTTCCCCTCGTCCATATCGACACCGGGTTCAAGCACCCGACGATGATCGAGTACCGGGACCGGATGGCGAAGGAATGGGAGGTCGATCTGATCGTCGGCCGGAACGAGGAAGCTCTCTGCGCGGGAATGGAGCCCGGAAAGGGGCGGTTCGCCTGCTGCAACGCCCTCAAGACGCAGGGACTTCAGCAGGTGCTGGACCGGCACGGCTTCAAGGGGATCTTCCTCGGGATCCGCCGGGACGAGGAGGGGTCCCGGGCGAAAGAGCGGATCTTCTCTCCCCGGGACAAGAACTTCGAGTGGAACTACAAGGACCAGCCGCCGGAGCTTTGGGACCAGTTCAACACCTCCTTCGGGTCCGACACCCATGTGAGGATCCACCCACTCCTGTCGTGGACGGAGTTGGACATCTGGGAATACATCCGCAGGGAGGAGATCCCCGTCTGCCCTCTCT
>JAMDCN010000135.1:9885-10863 GCA_023489025.1 Deltaproteobacteria bacterium
GCGCCTCCACGGTGAACGAGATCATCGAAGAGCTCAAGGTGACGAAAACTCCGGAGCGCGCAGGCCGCGCCCAGGACCACGAGGCGGCGTACATGATGCAGAAGCTGCGCTCCCTCGGCTACATGTGATCGGGGACGGGATGAACATCAACAATACGTTACGCATCGTGATCGTTGGCCACGTGGACCACGGAAAGTCGACCCTTATCGGAAGGCTGTTCTACGACACCGGCTCCCTGCCCGAGGAACGGTACCGGGAGATCGAGGCGACCTGCCGGGCGCAGGGGAGGGCGTTCGAGTTCGCCTACCTCATGGACGCGCTGGAGGAGGAGCGGGAGCATAACATCACCATCGACACGGCCCAGACCTTCTTCAAGACCTCCCTGCGTCCCTACATCATCATCGACGCCCCCGGGCACAAGGAATTCCTGAAGAACATGATCACGGGCGCCGCGGCGGCCGACGCCGCGATCCTCCTGGTCGACGGGGCGGAGGGGGTCCGGGAGCAGACCCGCCGGCACGCCTACATGCTCTCCCTCCTCGGGCTGCGGCAAGTGGTGGTGGCGGTCAACAAGCTGGACCTCGTCGGATTCCGCCGGGACCGGTTCGAGGAGGTGGAAGAGGAAATTCGCGGATTCCTGCTCTCCGTTGGCCTCGTCCCCGCGCACGTGGTCCCCATCTCCGCCCGCGAAGGGGACAACATCGCCACCCCTTCGGAGCGGACGGCATGGTACGACGGCCCCACCCTCCTCGGGGCTCTCGACTCCTTTTCCCCCGCCCGGGACATCTCCGGGCTGCCGCTCCGGTTCCCGGTGCAGGACGTCTACGTGGGAGGCGGAAAGCGGGTCTATGCGGGGCGCGTGGAGTCCGGCTGCCTCCGCGCCGGAAGCCGTGCGGTCTTCTCCCCTTCGGGGAAGAAGGCCGTGGTCCGGTCGGTGGAGAAATGGAAACAGCCGGATCTTGCGGTGGCCTCCGCGGG
>JAMDCN010000123.1 GCA_023489025.1 Deltaproteobacteria bacterium
GATGATCGTTGCATTATTTACGCAGGAGTCAATAACAACTCTGAGTTGTGAAATCGAAGGCCACCCTCTGGGTGGGGGGATGTTGAAAATCGAGCCGCGGGAGGCCCAGCGTATTCTTCTTCCGAGGCCGTCGATGACCAAAGACTCTGCGATGGAAGCTCTTTTTCAAGAAGGGTCGATGACGATGCGCCGGTGGAGACACTATTCCGCACAGGGGAAAACATAGATGCCGATTACCGATGCGATACGAGCTGCGGCTCCTCGTCCATCTGATGACGCATCAAGGGCCGAGAAGAAAAACTATGCGGAGCGCCTTTCGAACGAGGTAGCCAAAGTCTTGGCCGACCGTTTGCGAAACTTCGGTGTCTCCGATTGCCAACCGGGACCGGAGGGCGGCAAGGAAAGGCAGTTTGCGGGCGGAATCGGCGCCAAGAAGGTGGACGTGAGCTTCGCCACGGAAACAGCCGGCTTGATACTCGGAGTCTCGGTAAAAAGCATCAGCTTCCCCGATCCTCGAACAAAGAATTACGCCAAGAATCCTACAAATCGCAGGGGCGATCTCTTGGCCGAAGCAACGACGCTCCACCAGCGGTTTCCATACGCCGTTCTTGGAGGGTTATTCCTCTTTGATTTTTGAGCTTCCAAGGATAGTACCGATCGACGTTCGACTACCGTACTGCGGGCGCATGAATTATTCAAAGCTTTCTGCAATCGGGAAAGCCGGTCCAACGCGATTGAAAAGCTGGAGCGCGTGGCGGAACGCAATTCGGATCATTATCGTTTCGTCGATGGCAAACTGGTGGCAATCAAATAGGTGGTCCGTGGACGTCCGCTCTACGACCATCCTTCTCGCACTTTTCTTGTTCGCCGGCGGATGCGCGCACGCGCCGGCCCCGGCGACGCAACCCGTGCGGCCCCCCCGCCCCGCGCGGGTCGCGCTGGCGCTGGGCGCGGGGGCGTCGAAGGGGTTCGCCCACGTCGGCGTGATCAAGGTGCTCGAGGCGAACAGGATCCCGGTGGACATGATCGTCGGGACGAGCGTGGGGAGCTTCGTGGGAGCCATTTACGCCGCCGGGTACGACGCGTACACGCTCCAGAAGATCGCGTTCGCGATCGAGAAGAGCGACATCGTGGACCTCACGATCCCCGACAACGGCTTCGTCAAGGGCGAGAAGATCGAGGAATACGTGAACCGGATGGTCCGCAACGTCCCCATCGAGCGGCTCAGGATCCCCTTCTACGCCGTGGCCACCGACCTCCAGACGGGCCGGGAGACGGTCTTCGGGAAAGGGAACACGGGGATGGCCGTGCGGGCGTCCTGCGCCATCCCCGGCGTCTTCCGGCCCGTCCGGATCGGCGGCCGGCTCTTCGTCGACGGCGGAGTGGCAAGCCCCGTGCCGGTCGAGGCGGCCCGGCGCCTCGGGGCGGACGTCGTCATCGCCGTGGACATCTCCGGCGGCCCGGAGAAGGCCCTCCCGGAGACGACGATCGAGACGATCCTGCGTGCGGTGAACATCATGTACGAAGAGCTCGCCGCCCGGGAGCTGGCGAAGGCGGACGTGGTCATCAGGCCGCGGGTCGGACAGATCGGTTCAGGCGACTTCTCGAAGCGCCACGAGGCGATCCTCGAGGGGGAGAGGGCGGCGCAGGAGGCGCTCCCGGCGATCCGGGCGGCACTGGAGAAACTGAAGGCGGAAGGCCGGATCTGACGGGCCGGCCGCGCGCTACTCGTAGTCGAGGGCGAGGTCCTCGAACCGGGTGAACTGGTCGAGGAAGGCCAGCTTGACCATGTCGGTCGGACCGTTGCGGTGCTTGGCCACGATGATCTCGGCGATCCCCTTGATGTCCGACGGGACCGGCTCGCCCTTCCGGCAGTACATCTCCTCACGGTAGACGAAGACGATCAGGTCCGCATCCTGTTCAATCGCCCCCGAATTATGGCTCACAATCCCGTCCGCGAGCCACGAGGACGGGCCCGGCACCGTCAGATCGAAAACCTCTTCGGCCCCATCCGGCCTGATCTCAACGATCGAATTCATGACGACGCTCGGATTGGATGACGCAATGGCCAGTCGGTCGCCGGGGTTCAGATCCTGCACCCGGACCCAGCCGCTCGGACCGTAGAGCCGATGCTCCCCTGTGGCCCGCATGACGCGGCCGCTCGCCAGGATCACGCGCGACACCGGCCTGACGCCCACCGACCAGACGCGTTCGCTCCTTGCGGGGACAATCCGTCCCTCGGCAGACATCGACCACACGTCCGCATCCTTGCCCACCAGGTCCCGGATCGGCACCCGGCCGCCATCGGTGGTCAGAACGAGCGTGTCCCCCGTCACGCATTCCCGAAGATCCGACATCTGCGGCCTCTTGTTCTCCCGGCCCTCCACGTTCCGGCTGAGCTGCGAGACCGCGATGACCGGGATCTCAAGCTCCTTGGCCAACGCCTTCAGCCCCCGGGAGATCTCCGAGACCTCCTGGACGCGGTTGTCGGAGCTGCCGCGCTGGCTCCCCCTCATCAACTGGAGATAGTCGACGACGACGAGTCCGATCCCCTTGTCCTTCTTGAGCCGGCGCGCCTTCGCCCGGATCTCGAGCGTCGTGGAGCCTCCCGAGTCGTCGATGTAGATCGGCGCGTCGTGGAGCCGGCCGACCGCGGCGACGAGCCTGTTGATCTCGTCCTGGGCGATGAACCCCGTCCGCAGGCGATGGGAGTTGACGCGCGCCTCCGAGCAGATGAGCCGCTGGGTGACTTGCTGCCGGCTGTCCTCCAGAGTGAAGATCGCGACGGGGGTCTTGTGCTTGAGGGCGGCGTTCACGGCGATGTTGAGGCAGATCGCGGTCTTCCCCATCGAAGGGCGCGCCGCAACGATGACAAGGTTCGACTTCTGGAAGCCCGACGTGAGCTTGTCGAGGTCGCGGAAGCCCGAGGGGACGCCGGTGATCATCTCCTTCCGGTCGTAGGCCTTCTCGATCTCCCGCATCGCCTCCTTCGCCAGTTCGGCCATCGAGTACACGGACGGCTTGATCTGCTCCTCGGCGATCGCGAAGACGGCCTGCTCGGTCCTGTCGAGGAAGTCGTCCAGGTCGGGAACGCCCTGGAACGCCGAGGCGGCGATCTCCTGGGCCGCCGTGATCATCCGACGCAGGATCGCCTTCTCCTTGACGATCCGGATGTACTCCTGGAGAAAGAAGGTGGAGGCGGTGGACTGGAGGAGCTCCGACAGGTAGGGGAGGCCGCCGACCTCCTTCTCGAGGCCGCGGTCCTGGATGGCCGTGTAGAGCGTCGTCGCGTCGATCGCCCGGCCGCGCTCGTAGAGGTCGAGCATCACGGAGTAGAGCGCCCTGTGGGCGCCGGCGTAGAAGTCCTCCGGGCGGAGGACCTCCGCCACCCCGTTCATCAGGTCGTTGTTGATCATGACGGAGGCGAGCACGCCCTGTTCCGCCTCGAGGCTGTGCGGGGGTGTGCGCAACGCCGGGGATTCCACCCCGGGGGCCGGCGTCGGTCGCGAACCGTTCACGGCCGCCTCCTTTCCGCGCTAAGTACCCCGCTTCATAAATACGGTGTCGCACCGAGAGCGTCGATGCGCCGCGCCAGCGAGGCGCGCGACTGAGCCGTACTCGCAGCAGTACGGCGCAAGGAGCGCAACGAAGCTGGAGCGGATGCAGCGGCGCTCGAATGCAACCGTATTTGTGAAACGGAGTACCAAGGAGCTTCTCTTACGCCTCGGCCACCACGCTCACGGAGACCTCGGGGGCGATGTCGCTCCCGAGCTTGACCCTGACCTTGTAGTCCCCGACCTGTTTCAGGGGATCTGGGAGCAGGACGTTCTTCCGGTCGACGGGGACGCCGGCTTTGCCCAGCGCCTCCGCGATGTCGCGCGAGGTCACCGCGCCGAAGAGCTTCCCCTCCTCCCCGGCCTTCGCGGAGATCGTCACGGAGAGGACGGCCAGCGTCCCGGCGAGCGTCTCGGCGGCCTTGCGCGTCTTCTTCGCGCGGGCGGCGATGACCCGCCTGTCGTGCTCGAGCGCCTTCAGGTTCCGGACGTCGGCCGGGACCGCGAGTCTCTTGGGGATGAGGAAGTTGCGGCCGTAGCCGTCGGCCACCTTGACGATCTCGCCCGCCTTCCCCAGCTTCTCGACGTCTTCCCTCAGGATGACCTTCATCTTTGCTCCCCCTTACCGGACCTGCGTGGCGGTAAACGGGACCAGCGCCACGACGCGCGCCTTCTTGATCTCCACGGTCAGCCTCCGCTGGTGCGCGGCGCACGCCCCCGAGATGCGCCGGGGGACGATCTTCCCGCGCTCGGAGATGAACTGCTTGATCAGATAGACGTTCTTGTAGTCGAGCTGCAGGTCCTTTTCCGCGCAAAAGCGGCAGAACTTCTTCCGCACGTACCGCTTTCTCCCCGGCCCGCCGGGGCCGGACCCCTCCCGGCCGCTGTTCCTCTCCGGGCGGGGCTTGACCGGTGCGTTCATCGTCTTCCTCCTTGGATATCGAAGAATTCCTCGGTTTCGGGTTTCATCAGAACGGGATGTCGTCGTCCGGGGCGCCCGGGGTCTTCGGCTCGGCCGACGGCTCGCCCGCCCCCTTCGGGGCGCCCAGGAACTGGACGTTGTCGGCGACCACCTCGATCTTGCTCCGCTTCCCCCCTTCGGCCTCCCACCGCCGCTGCCGCAGCCGCCCCTCCACGAGGACGGGCCGTCCCTTGGAGAGGTACTCCGCGCAGTTCTCGCCCGCCTTGCCGAACACGACGATGTCGAAGTAGGAAACCTCCTCCTTGACCTCGGTATTCTGGCGGTAGCGGTAGTTGACCGCGATTGCGAAGCTCGTCACGGGGGTCCCGGACGGCAGGTACCGGATCTCGGGGTCCCGGACGAGATTCCCCGCGAGGATCACGCGGTTGAATGTCACCATGCGGCCACCTCAGTTCACGCGGGCGGGGCCGGAGGGGGCCCCTCGGGCGCCGCCGTCTCGCTCCCGGCCTGCGCCGGCTGGGCCGCCTTGCCGCGCGCGGTTCCCTCGCTGCGGGTCGTCAGGTGGCGCAGCACGCCGTCGAAGATCTTGATGTTGCGCTCCACCTCGTCGACGACACCCTGCTTCCCCGTGTAGACGAGAAAGGTGTAGTAGGCGTTCTGCTTCTTCCGGATCGTGTAGGCAAGCTTGCGGGATCCCCAATCGTCCTGCTTGAGGACCTCCCCCCCGAACGTCCCGATGATGCCGGCCAGCTTGGAGACGAACTCCTTGCGCTGGTCCTCGGGCAGCTCGGGGTCGAACAGGATCGCTGTTTCGTACCTCCGGCTCATCTGGCTTCCCTTGCCTCCTTTCGGCTGATCGAGCCCCCGGTCGCAAAGAGCCGGGGGCAAGGAGCTTACTCTCCCTCGCGATCGGCGGGGGACGCGGCGCGGCGCGCGTTCCAGCGCGTCGCCGCCTTGTCGAACCCTTCCTTCAGGATGTCCCGGACAGCCGAGGCCGCCCCGGAGACTCCTCCGTCGAACGAATCCCTCAGCACCGGCGGAACCCGGGACAGGACGTAATCCGCCGCGTCCGCTCCTTCCGGGGGGCGGCCGATGCCGACCCGGACCCGCAAAAACCCGGCCGTCCCGAGCGCGTCCACCAGCGACCGGAGCCCGTTGTGCCCCCCCGTGCCGCCGCCGCGCTTGAGCCGGACCCGGCCCGGTGCGATGTCCAGGTCGTCGTGGACGACGATCAGCTCCCCGGGGGACGCCTTCCCGCCTCCGAGGAGGCGGGCGACGGCTCCGCCGCTCCGGTTCATATACGTCAGCGGCCGGGCGAGGAGGACTTCTTCCCCTTCCATCTCTCCGGCCCCGACTTCCGCGTCGCCCTGGACCCTGAGCCGGATCCCGCTCCCCCGCGCCAGGTGGTCTACCACATGGAACCCGGCGTTGTGGAGCGTGTCCCGGTACCGGCGTCCCGGGTTCCCGAGGCCGACGATCAGGCGCGGGACGGCGTCACTCCTTTTCCTTCCCCTTCTCCTCGGACTCGGCAACGCTGGCGCCTTCCGCGCCTTCCGCGGCCTCCTCGGCCGCGACGGTCACCACCTCCTCGACCCGCGGCGCGTGGACCGAGGCGATGGTCATCTTCCGGTCCTTCTCCACGGGGGAAACGCCCGGGGGGAACGCCACGTCGCCCAGGTGGAGGGCGTCGCCGATCTCGAGGCCGCTGACGTCGATCTCGATCTGCTCGGGGACGCTGTCCGGCGTGCACAGGACCTCGAGGGAGCGGGCGACGATCTCGAGGATGCCGCCCTGCTCGATCCCCGCCGCCTTCCCCCGGACCCGCACCGGGACCTCGATCCGGAACTTCTTCCCTTGGGCCACCTCGTAGAAATCGACGTGGATGACCCGGTCGGTCCGGGGATCGGACTGGGCCTCCTTGAGGACCGCGTACGCCTCCTTCGCGGCGGCGCCGTCACGGATGTTGAGCCGGGCGACGACCGTCCCGCGGCGGGCGGTCACGAGGAACTTCTCCAGCTCCCTCCGCTCGAACTCCAGCATGCGCGTTTCGAGTTTCTTTCCGTAGATGACGCCGGGCACCTTCCCCCGGGCCAGCCGCTTCCTGTTCCGCTCCTTGCCGGCATCCCGGCGAAGATCCGTCGCCAGTTCCACCATCGCCATGTTCCTGTCCCTCCTATACGAACAGAGAGCTGACCGAGTCGTTGAAATGGACCCGCTTGATGGCCTCCCCCAGCAGCGGCGCCACGGAGAGGACCCGGATCCTCCGGCAGGCCGCCTTGGAACCCAGGGGGATCGTGTTGGTCACCACGAGCTCCTCGATCTCCGACCCCTCGAGCCGCTCGATGGCGGGGCCCGAGAGCACCGCGTGGGTGGCCAGGGCGAAGACGCGCGAGGCCCCCTCCCGGCGGAGCGCCTCGGCGGTCTGGACGAGCGTCCCCGCCGTGTCCACGATGTCGTCCAGGACCAGAGCCGTCTTCTTCTCGACCTCGCCGATGATGTGCATCACCTGGGCCACGTTGGGAGCCACGCGCCGCTTGTCGATGATCGCCAGGGAGGCGTTCAGCCGCTTGGCGAACGCGCGGGCCCGCTCGACGCCGCCGGCGTCGGGGGAGATGATCACGATGTCGTTCCGGTAGTTCGCCCGGATGTGATCGAGCATCACGGGGGCCGCGTAGAGGTGGTCGACCGGGATGTTGAAGAACCCCTGGATCTGCCCCGCGTGCAGGTCCATGGTGATCACGCGCGAGACCCCCGCCGCCGCGAGGAGGTCGGCCACGAGCTTCGCCGTGATGGGGGCCCGGGGGATCACCTTCCGGTCCTGCCGCGCATAGCCGTAGTACGGGATGACCGCGGTCACCCGCTTGGCCGAGGCGCGCTTGAGGGCGTCCATGATGATCAACAGCTCCATCAGGTGGTCGTTCGCCGGCGGGCAGGTGGGCTGGATGATATAGACGTCTGCCCCGCGCACGTTCTCCCGGATCTCCACGTTGACCTCGCCGTCGCTGAACCGCTTGACGGCGCAATCCCCGATGGGGATGCCCAGGAACGCGCAGATTTCCTTCGCGAGCTCGGGGTTGGCGTTCCCCGAAAACAGCTTGAGCCTGGTCACGGAAAATCCCCTGCCTGCGGAGGGTAAAATCCCCTTTCTTCAAGCCGAGAACGGATCATTATACCCTCAGTCACGTCCTTGGCAAGGGGAAAAAGGCAATGGCTGGGAGGGAAGGGGTCGAACCTTCATTAGAGGCTCCAAAGGCCCCTGTCCTGCCGTTAGACGACCTCCCAGCGGGCCCTGCAGCCGATGATGTTACCGGGCGACCGCCACGGGGTCAAGACCGGAGGCCTGGCGCCCGTACTCCCGGATGATCGCCTCCTCGATCTTCGACCGGGTCTCGTTGTTCAACGGGTGCGCGATGTCCCGGTAGGTCCCGTCCTTCTTCTTCTTGCTCGGCATCGCCACGAACAGTCCCGAGTTCCCCTCGATGATCTTGAGGTCCCGGACCACAAAACAGTTGTCGAAGATGATCGTGGCATACCCCTTGAGTTTCTCGTTGTCCTGGACCGGGTAGACCTTGACCTCCGTGATCTCCATCTCCCCCCTCCTTCTCAGATGTTTCGGGCCAGGAACCGCTCCAGCCCATCCTCCGGCGGGAGCGCCCCCAACGCCCGCCGCGCCTCCGTTTCCGTCCTGAACAGCCCGAAGACCGCCGAACCGCTCCCCGTGAGCCCCGCGCCTTCCGCCCCGGCAGCGCGAAGGCCCTCCTTGATCCTCCCGATCTCGGGGCGGTCGTTCCCCCACGCCGCCTCGAAGTCGTTCTCCACGGCTCCGGCGACGTCGTCCCAGGTCCGGAACGAAGGGGTTTTCAGCCGCCCCGGCGGGCCGCCCGATCCCCGCCCGAGCCGCTCGTACCCTTCGCGCGTCGGGAGCCCGAACGGCGGCTTCACGATCGCAGCGAAGAACGGAACATCCCAGCGGACCGGGGTGAGGACGTCCCCGAACCCCTCCGCGAGCGCCGGCCTCCCCAGCGCGAAGAAGGGGACATCCGCGCCCACGCGCGAGGCGATCTCCATCATCGCCCCGCCAGGCGGGTTCCACTCCGTCAGGGCGAGCAGCCCTTTCAGCGTCGCGGCGGCGTCGGAACTCCCCCCGCCCAGCCCCGCTTCCCGCGGGATCCGCTTCCGGATCCGGATCCGGACCCCCCGCGGAGCGCCGGCCCGCTCCATGAACAGCGCGGCCGCCTTGTGGCAGATGTTCCGGGCGTCCGCGGGGACGCCGGGGTCGTTCGCCTCCACGGAAATCCCCGACGGCGCCTCCTCCACCGTCACCTCGTCGTAAAGGGTCACGGGAACCATCACGGTGCGGATGTTGTGGTACCCGTCGGGGCGCCTGCCGAACACCTTGAGGGAGATGTTGAGCTTGGCGGGGGCAAGGAAGGACAGACCGTGGGATGCGCTCACAATTCGCCCGGCTCAAACGATGTTATTGAGCGAACGTTACCCCCTTCGGATCCCTTTGTCAAGGAGGAAGGGAGGACAAACGAAACTAACTGTTTTGAAAGAAGAAATCCTACGTGGCCGTCTTGTTCGCGAAGCGAAAACCCGATTTCCTGTCCGCGTCGACGATGACGCCGTCCCCCTCACGGAAGGTCCCCTTCAGGATCTCGAGGGCCAGGGGGTCCTGGACATGCTTCTGGATGGCGCGCCGAAGCGGCCGGGCGCCGTAGACCGGGTCGTACCCGATCTCGGCGAGGCGCGTTTTCGCCGCGGGGGTGAGCTCGACGGCGATCTTCCGGCCGGCCAGGCGGGCATTGACCTCCCGGATCATCAGGTCGACGATCCGGGCCAGATGCTCCCTGCCCAGCCCGTGGAAGAGGATGATCTCGTCCAGCCGGTTCAGGAACTCGGGGCGGAAGGAGCGGCGCAGCTCCTCCATCACCCGGTCGCGGGCCACATCCTCCCCCTTGCCGGAGAGTTCCTGGATCCAGTGGGACCCGATGTTCGAGGTGAGGATCGCCACCGCGTTCCGGAAATCGAC
The DNA here is from genome assembly GCA_023489025.1 of Deltaproteobacteria bacterium. Next base: position 9,509 of record JAMDCN010000123.1, read on the forward strand.
CGTGCGCCCCTTGCCGTCGGTGAGCCGCCCGTCCTCGAGGATCTGCAGGAGAATGTTGAAGACGTCCGGGTGCGCCTTCTCGACCTCGTCGAAGAGGACCACCGTGTACGGCTTCCGCCGGACCGCCTCGGTCAGCGCCCCGCCCTCCTCGTACCCCACGTACCCGGGCGGAGCCCCGATCATCCGGGCCACCGAGTGCTTTTCCATGTACTCGGACATGTCGAGCCGGACCATCGCGCCTTCGTCGTCGAAGAGGAACTGGGCGAGCGCCCGCGCGAGCTCGGTCTTGCCGACGCCGGTCGGCCCCAGGAAGAGGAACGAGCCGATCGGGCGGCGGGGGTCCTTGAGTCCGGACCGGGCGCGCCGGATGGCGTTGGACACGAGCCGGACCGCCTCCTCCTGCCCCACGACCCGGTCGGCGAGCCGCTCCTCCATCTCCAGGAGCTTCCGGACCTCGCCCTCGACGAGCCTCGAGACCGGGATCCCGGTCCACCGGGAGACGACCTGCGCGATGTCCTCCTCGTCCACCTCCTCCTTGAGGAGCCGCCCCTCGCCTCCCGCGGGGAGCGCTTTCATCAACTCGTCCGCCTCGCGCTGGAGCGCCGGGATCGTCCCGTACTTGAGCTCCGACGCCCTCTCGAGGTTCCCCTCCCGCTCGGCGCGCTGCATCTCGGAGAGCGCCTGCTCGATCCGCTCCTTGACTTCGCGGCTCTTCCCGATCCCCTTCTTCTCCTCCTCCCAACGGGCCTCGAGGGCGGCCTCCCGCCCCGAGAGGCCGGACAGCTCCTCTTCGATCCGGGCGCGCCTCTCCTTCGAGGCCGGGTCGGTCTCCTTGCCGAGCGCCTGCTTCTCCATCTCGAGCTGGATCCTGCGGCGCCGGACCTCGTCGATCCCGGTCGGGACGGAGTCGATTTCGATCTTGAGCCGCGACGCCGCCTCGTCCACGAGGTCGATCGCCTTGTCGGGAAGGAACCGGTCGGAGATGTACCGGTGGGAGAGCGTCGCCGCCGCGACGAGCGCCGAGTCCTTGATCCGGACGCCGTGGTGGACCTCGTAGCGGCCTTTGAGCCCCCGCAGGATCGCGATCGTGTCCTCGACCGAGGGCTCCGCGACGAGAACCGGCTGGAACCGCCGCTCGAGCGCCGCGTCCTTTTCGACGGACTTGCGGTACTCGTCGATCGTGGTCGCCCCCACGCACCGCAGCTCCCCGCGCGCGAGCGCCGGCTTGAGCC
>JAMDCN010000151.1:0-278 GCA_023489025.1 Deltaproteobacteria bacterium
TCGCAGGTCGTCTCGGCCGTCCTGATCACCTACGCGATCGTCTCCATCCTCCGCGCCCGCTCGAAACCCACCCCCTCCGCCCGGTAGCCCGCACTTTTTACGCTTCTCCGCAGGGGGGCTCCCCGCTCGCATCCGACCTGGCTCCGATGGCCAGGGATGGCCGAGTGCCGCGGGCGCAGGATGCGCAAGAGCGGCCCCGGCTCCATCCAGCGAACGTGGTCTGCGTTCGCCTCCCAATCTTCTGCGAGCATCCATCGATCAGAGAGAGATTTCCTCCT
>JAMDCN010000151.1:352-10718 GCA_023489025.1 Deltaproteobacteria bacterium
TCAAAAAGCGCGAGGTCTCCGCCGGTTCCGTACTTACGGTCTCCGCTCGGGGGCCCCCCCTGCGTCGTGCGCTCGTCCATGCGGGCAATCTCAAGCACTCGCTCCTCCCCCGAGTGAAACTTCCGCGGGGAATCCGGGTTGATACGGTCGTAACCCGGCTTCCATCTCTATGAACGGAGGGTACCGGCATGAAGAAAATGAAGCGGATATACTGGATCCCCCTGCTGTTGGCCGCCTTGCTCGCGGGATGCGGCGGAGGAAGCGTTTCAGGCCAGAGCGGCACGGCACAGCTCTCCCTGACGGATGCGCCGTCTACCGGCGAGTCGTTCGACAACGTGCTCATCACGGTCAAGGAGGTCTGGTTCCACAAAAGCGACGCCGCGGGACCGGGCGAGGCCGGGTGGCTGAAATACCCGTTGCCCCTGCCGAAAACGGTCGACCTGGCTCGCCTGACGGACGGGGTGGTTTCGCAGATCCTGGACCAGACCCTCCCGGTGGGGAATTACCAGCAAATCCGAATACTTCTTGCCGACACGAACGACAACAACTATCTCTTCCCGTACAACAACGAGGTGATCGTCGGCGGGCTGACCTTTCCCTTGCGGATCCCCGCGCCGGCCCACGGCATCGCCCTCGTCGGCCGCTTCCAGGTGACGGACGGCGGAACGCTGCGGCTGGCGATCGACTTCGACATCGGCCACGACGTGGTCAAGGTCACCCGGGACGGTCAGACCGAATACATCCTCAAACCGCGGCTTCGCTACTTCGACCTCGGCAACGTCGGGTCCATCCGCGGTCAGATCGACCCCGCGACCCGGGCGGCGGGGCACTTCTTCGTCTTCAAGGCCGAGCAGAAGAGCGACGACGGCTCCCGGTACGTCGTGAAGCGGTTCACGGGAATCCGCGCCGACAACACGTTCCTCCTCTCCTTCCTCCCCCCCGGCACCTACGACGTGCTGCTGCGCGGTCGGGATGTCGAGACCGTCATCGTCCGCGGAGTGCCCGTCACCAAGGGGGCCATCACGGACATCAGCACGCAGGCGATCAATATGCCGGCCGGGACGGAGTTCACCGCGAACACCACGACGAACCCGACGGGGGCCTGGGTCAACTTCTACCAAACGCTCGACAACGCGATGACCGGCGTCCCCGAGGCGCCGTACGAGATCCGGTTCCGTCACATCGACCCGTTCACCGGAAGCTTCTTCGTGCCGATCGCCCTGTCGAACGGCACGATCCATTTCGGGACGTACAACAACGGCGATGCGATTTCTTTCCAGGCGATCGCGCCGGTGGAGTGGGTGGGCGGCAACGCCGGCTTCACGGCCGTCGCGGACGCATCGCTGTTTCAACCTACCTCGTTCGTCCCCTTCGACAACACGAGCGCGGGGCCTGTGTTCGTCGGCCGGATGAACGTGATGGCGGGAGCGACGCCGTATACGGCCTCGGGAACGATCTCCTCCTTCATGGGGCGATCGATGCGACTGGACAACAACATCCTGTTCATGGTCCACAATGGACTCATCGTGGACGCGTACCGGAACCTGAACGTACCGATGCAGATGGGGCCCGGGATGACCGCCGCCTATGCCGCCCAACCGCTGCCGGGGGGCTTCCCGGGAGCGTTCTACGGGATCGACGGCCTCGGTTGGTCCGCATCGCCCCCGACCTTCGCCGTGGGGATCCCCGGGTTGGCGGACCTGCGGACCGGGGATGACACCTCGGCGAACTTTGTGATGCTGAAGATCTTCTGACGGTCCCGTCAAGGTCGGCGGTGGGACATGAACGGGCGCCCCGGTGAATGCCGGGGCGCCCGCTTCGTCCGGGAAGCCAGCCACCCTCGACACCCGCGCGGACGAGTGTACGACGCGGGGGATTCTCCGTTGATCGTCCACAAGCATTGCCGAGTGAAACTTCCGCGGTGGCCCCACGGGAAATCCCGGTGGAGCCGGATTATGGGTCTGCGACATAGAAGTGGGGGACTCAAGCGACGCGTGATTCCCAGTAATCTTCAAAACGTTCGGACTTGATCATGCAACGCAGCGCGATGATCGCGTTTGCTCCCCGGACGGACCATTCCATCCCGGATTGTTTCAATCGTGTGCCGATGACGGTTCTGCATCCGGCCTCGACCACCCCGGAGCCCACGAAGAGCCCTTGGGCGCGGAACTGGGCGTACCGCATTCGCTCTGTGTTCTTTCCCAGGTATCCAATTTCCGCCGCGGCCTTTGCGGCTGAATCCGGATCGTTTGGCGGTTTCTCCCTCGCCTGCCCGACAATCTTCTCCACACGGCCGTGATCCAGGTCCGTCCACCAGCGAATACGGTATTGCGTCGTCTTTTTCCCCGCCGTACCAAAGAGAATCTTGCATAGGTTCGCAACGTGTTCGCGGGCGTGATACAAGTCGAGGATCTGCGTGGCCCCGGGGAAGTGTGTCTGGGCGATGTTCCTGACCCATTCCGCCCCATCGCCAAGGACGACCACCCGTTGCGCTTCCGCCAGGCCGCGGCGCAGGGCCTCCGCGTAGATCCGCAACCCGAACGCCTCCGCGGGCTCTATCGCCCCGACAAAGGTGGTCGAACCAGGGTCGCGCACCGGAAAACCGTTTTCATCCTTGCCCGTCTGCGTGAAGACGCAGCCAAGCTTCGCCTCGCGCGTCTTAGCCGATCCGTCCGGCTGTTTCCCCTTGCGCCCGGAAAGTTCCGCCTTGGTCATCGGCACCCCGGTGCCGTCGTAGGCAACGTACATGACGGGAATCGTCTTCTTCGAACCGGCTGACTCCCCTTGCAAAAGGAACCCCGCCCGTTCCCGGCTTGAAAAATCCTCCATGTCCAAACCGATCCCTTCCGCCACCCGCTCCACATCCTTGGCGCTGACTTCAAGCCCGGCGTACACTTTGAGGTCGTCGCGACCCTCCTTGAACGTTGACTTGCTCCCGGCTCGCGCCATCATCCGCCGCAGACCCGGTGAACGCCCCGTGCCCACGACGTCCAGTTCCTCGTCTCCAGGATACCGCGTGGCCTTGCACACCGGGCATCCGAACATCGAGCGGGAGTACGGGACGGAGCCAAGGATCGTGTGGAGCATTTTGCTCCTTACTCCCAGGCTCTCCATCCGGGCGCCGCAGTCGCAACGGACCGTATCCGGCTGCCTGCCGGAGCCGATCCCGGAAAGAAGACCCGACAGGGCGCGGGCCCCGGCGGCCAGGACCGCCGTCCGCAATGCTCCCTCCCACGCTTCCAGGTCGGCCCGCCTGGCCTTGGCGGCCTTCGCAAGAATCCGGCTTACTTCACCGTCCTGCTCGATGGCAATCTGCGCCGTTTTTTTCCCCCGCAATCTCAAGGGTTTGCCGCCCCAGTTCCCCCAGCCGCTCCGTGATCCGCTCGAACTCACGGCACAGGGCGACGAATCTCTTGTGTGCCTCCACGTCCTTGCGCGCTTGCTCCACTTCGGCCGCGCTGGTCAGGCGCTTGCTGACCGTCTTGTCACCTTCCCGGCGGGATAACACGTAGTAAGGGCCACGCACGGCCGGACCTTTACGCCCTTTAAGGTGCACCCGGAAATGCTGCTCGTTGATGGTCCCCCGCCTTAAGGACCGGATGGATCGCATCTCGTCGAGGACGGCGTTGCGCCTTGCTTCCAGTTCCGGGAGCGTGTTCATGCGGGCCTCCTATTGTAGATATATCTCTACAATAGCAGCCCCTGGAATGCATATCAAGACCCAAACCCACATCCATGTCGCAGACCCCCGGATTATTCCCTGCTTGACAGGGGAAACCATAATGACATACTGTCCTCTAATTTACCCAGAGGGACGATTGATGAAGGAATACCCGGAAATCCGCCCGATATTGATGCTTGTACGCGAGCGGTATTCCCAAAAGGATATCGCCGGCCAACTCGGAGTTGAACCGCGCACCATCCGGCGGTGGGAATCGGGGGAAACCTGCCCTCGTCCGTACGCAGTTGATGTTCTGAAGCAGATGCTCCTGCCGCACTCGAAGGCTGCGGATGCCGCGGCGGACTTTACATTTGTCGATCTTTTCGCAGGCATCGGGGGCATCCGGAAGGGCTTCGAGGAGCACAATGGCAAGTGTATATTCACGAGCGAATGGAACGAGTATGCCGTGAAGACCTACCGGGCCAACTTCCCGGACGACCACCCTATCGTCGGTGATATCACAAGGATCGACGAGAAAAATATTCCGGATCATGACGTTCTCCTCGCCGGCTTCCCGTGCCAGCCGTTCTCCATTGCCGGCGTCTCAAAGAAGAATGCCCTCGGGCGTCCCCACGGGTTTCTCTGCGAAACGCAAGGCACGCTCTTCTTCGACGTCGCCCGGATCATCAAGGAAAAGCAGCCGAAGGCGTTCCTGCTGGAGAATGTGAAAAATCTCGCCAGCCACGACGGTGGCAAAACATACCGCACAATCCTCGGCGTGCTCCGCGATGAACTCGGGTATGACGTCCACGACAGGGTAATCGACGGCCGCCACTTCGTCCCCCAGCACCGGGAGCGGATCATCATCGTTGGGTTCCGTGAACCGACGGGATTTTCCTGGAATCAACTGCGCCTCCCGGAAATCTCGAAGAAACCTCCCTTGATGCGAGACATTTTCCACCCCGAGAACGGTGCCGAGGAAGCGGAACCCCCCTATACCGAGGGCCCGAACGCGAAGGTTGGCGCGAAGTACATACTCTCGGACCACCTTTGGAAATACCTGCGTAACTACGCCGCACGGCATAAAGCCAAGGGAAACGGATTCGGATACAGCCTCGTCGGCCCCGCCAACGTAGCCCGTACGCTCTCCGCGCGGTACTACAAGGACGGATCGGAAATCCTCGTTTCGAGGGGCCAAGGAAAGAACCCGCGCCGCTTGACGCCCCGAGAGTGCTCCCGACTGATGGGGTTCGATACGGGGGAGCGGAAATTCAATATCCCGGTCTCCGACACCCAAGCGTACAAGCAATTCGGGAACGCCGTGGTCGTTCCGGTCATCGCAGAGGTTGCCCGGATCATGAAGCCCCATATCGTGGCCCTCAAGGAAGCCGAGGAGTCGAACGTGCTTCAGATGCCGCTTTCAGTGTGAGGAATGGCAGACGTAGTCGACAAAGCCACGCGTTCCCGGATGATGTCCGGCATCCGGGGGAAGGACACGAAACCGGAAATTCTCATCCGCAAGGGTCTCTTTGCCAAGGGCTTCCGCTTCCGTCTGCACAGCCGGAAACTTCCCGGCAAACCCGACATTGTTTTCCCCCGATATAAGGCAGCAATCCTCGTTCATGGCTGTTTCTGGCACGGACACCGTTGCCCCCTGTTCAAGTGGCCTTCATCCAATTCAGAGTTCTGGCGAAAGAAGATCGACAGAAACCGTGAGGTTGACAAGGCGGCAATCAAAGCCCTCGTAGGCCAAGGATGGCGCGTGCTCATTGTATGGGAGTGTGCACTGAAAGGTTCTGGCCGAATTCCGGACAATAATGTCATTCGGAAAGCGGGGACATGGATACGCTCAGGCCGAGGAAATATGGAAGTTCGGGGAACGGGGGGAAAAGGTGCGGCGTGACCGTTCCGGAGACATGAGGCAGCGGCAAGAGCTTCACCTGTCACGTCTGACGGAAATCATGTCATCACAAGGCGTGAACAGGCTCTATGTCAAGCGGCTTTCCCCCAACGATAATTCCAAAAATCAGGTGTATTTCGGGCCAGGATTCGAGGCCATAAATATCATCCCGAATAAAGGAGTTCATGCGGAACAGGCCTTGACCAGGACCATCCTCAAGGCTGCAGTAGATATGGCCTGGACGGATGAAGCTGGTGCGCTCCACAACGCACCCGAAACAAAGATGATCCTCTATCCGCAATATCCCGAGGTCCGGATGTCCGGCTTCCTCAAGGGTTGCCGACAGGCACCTTCTGAAATAATGGCCAGTCGGGATCCGGGCCGGGTACTCTTTCTCGGCATCAGGAATGACGGGAAAGTTATTGCTTATGCGACTTCTGCGGAGACCGCCGTGGTTCGTGAACTGGACGCCCTCGGGGAGCTGCCTGCAGCAGGGGTCTTCTTCGAAATCACGATTGGAGCTGGCGGCGAAAGGGTTGCTGCACGCGAGACATTGATTTCCCGGCTTCGGCGGGTACACCTTCTGGACTGGATCGACTCACACAGACTGAGGATCGATGGATCCTGGATTCCATGCAATGCAAGCAATTGCGGCGGATATACACTTGAGGCGGAACTTGGGGTCACACCGAACGGCTTTGCGGAACCGGATTTCATGGGATGGGAAGTAAAGCAGCACGGGGTACCCGACTTCACCCGTCCTGACCGTGGAAGCCCTGTTACCCTGATGACCCCCGAACCAACAGGAGGTTATTACAGGGATGCTGGCGTGGAAGCATTTATCCGCCGGTTCGGATACCCCGATACTCTCGGTCGGTCGGATCGTCTGAATGTCGGCGGTATATTTCGGGTCGGAACCCGCGCCCCTCGCACCGGGTTAACCTTGGTGCTCGACGGGTATAACGTAGAGAAAAAAATGATCGTGGACATTTCGAAGGGAATCACCCTGCTGACGGATGACGATGAGATTGCCGCAGTGTGGCATTTTGCCGGGCTGATCGAGCACTGGAAGAGGAAACACGACCGGGCTGCTTATATCCCCAGCGAGTGCCGAACCGAGCCTCAACGACAATACCGGTACGGCCGTCTGGTCAATTTAGGAGAAGGAACGGATTTCCTTCTGTTGCTTGTGGCACTTGGGCAGGGGGATGTCTATTACGACCCGGGGATCAAGCTCGAACAGGTCTCTGGATCAAGGCCACTGGTGAAGCGGAGAAGTCAGTTCCGCGTCAAGTGGGAAAAACTCGGGGCGCTCTATCGCAGTATGGAGACCTTCGACGTTCTTTCAGCATAGGACACGCGGGGGCTTCAATCCCGCTGCGCCCTCCGAACTTGGTCCCCCGCCCTACGGCAACGCGCCGCCGACCACCATGCGGATGGCGTGGTTGCCGTAGTCGGCGATGTAGGCGTTGCCGCGGGAGTCGACCGTGATCGCCCGCGGGTCGCTCAACCCGGCCAAGGTCGCGGGGCCGGTGTCGCCGGAGAACACGTTCGCCCCTGTGCCGGCAAACAAACGCACCTTCCCCGCCGCGTCGATGTACAACACCCGGTTGCTCGACCCCTCGACGAAGAAGATCTTCCCCGTGATCGGATTGTAGTCGACCACCCTCGGCCTTAAAGGCGCCATCCCTAACGGGTCGACCCCTTCGGAAAACCGGGTACCTCCTGCATTGGCGACCAGGTAGTAGATGTTCCCGTCGGCGAGGGAAATCCGCATGATCCGGTCGTTGTCGGTGTCCGCGAAGATGAGCGAGTCGTTCAGCGGTGGAGATGCATACGTGATGCTCGACGGCGCCCGGAGGGGGTAATTGGTCGGCGCGAACGGCTCCGTCGTGTCGTACGGCACGTTGTCGGTCACGAAATCGGATTTCGACGTGCCGATCATGCGGTAGACCCTCGCGTCTAGATAGTTCACGAAGTAGAGGAGGTCGACGTTGACGGCGGCGAGGTTGAAGCGGGCGGCCGAATTCTCTACACCATTGTCGTACACCAGCTTGTTCACCACGCCGTTGTCGACGCGTACGATCTGGTTCCAGTCGTTGAAGAGGTAGAGATTCCCGGCCGGGTCGATGTCGATGTCGGAGACGGCGCCGATCGGGGCGGACGCGGCGGGCGCGCCGGGCGTGATGATCCCGTGGGTGCCGTCCCCCGCGAAATTGGAAAGGTAGCCGTACCGGTCGATCCGCTTCACTTTCCTGAACGCGGAAGATGAGACGTAGATCGCGTCGTCCGGGCCGGCCTTGACCGCGGTCGGGTTTCCGAGATACGCCTCGACGGCGAGGATCCCGTCGGTCGTGTTGTCCCCCGACGTGCCCGAACCGCCCGATGCCGGGGCGCCGCAGACCGTGACGATCGTCCCCCTGGCGTGCATCGCGATCGGGACCGTCTTCACCTCGCCCGGGGAGAGCGTGATGCCGTGGTACCACCCGCGGCCCAGCAGCAGGGTCGCGGTGTTATCGTACTCGTCGACCTCCACGGTGATGCGGGTCCCGGGAGGGATGCCGCCGATCTCGCCATGGCCATCCGAACGGCTGAACCAGGCCTCCCTCGGGGCGAAGTGGGGGGCGAGCACCCGGATGAGAATGCGGTCGCCCGGGTACGTAGTGTAATTCGGCGCGCGCGGCGACGCGTGGGCGACCGGGGCGGCCGCAGCGGACGGTGCCGCCGGCGGGGACGGGTACACCAGCTGCACCGCGATGGAACCGTCCCCCGCGCGGGAACAGCCGGCCGCTCCCGCGAAAAGGATCGCCGCGAGAAGGGCGAGGGGGAAAAATGTCCGCGACGAACCGACGGGTGACAACGTTGCCTCCGGAACTGCGATAATCCGCAATATAATACCTTCATCCAGGCATTATCGGAGAAAACGATGGAGTCTTACGTCCCCTCGTCGTCGCCGCTCACGGCGGAAGAGCTGACAGCGTACATCGGGCCGAGGGCGGAGCGGTACCGTCCCCGGTTCGGGCGGTTCACCCGGACGGGCACGACCCGTTTCGAGTTCTCTTGGAACAACCCGGCCGCCTTCGCGGGGATGTGGTGGTACCTGTACCGGAAGATGTACGCGTGGGCGCTGGTCGACTTCGCCCTGAGCGTCCTGCTCGGCTGGACCCTCTTCGTCCCGATCCTGTGGGGCGTCGCCCGCGCGGTCACGGCCGACTACCTCTACTTCCGGCAAACCGACCGGAAGATCCGGGAGGCCCGCCCGATCTCTTCCGCCGAAGGTTTGCCCGCCTCGAACGCGGTGCACCTTGCCCGGCTCGCCGCCGAGGGAGGCGTCAACGCCTGGGTCACATGGATCGCCATCGCGGGGACCATCCTTTTTCTCGCCATCCTCCTCCTCTTCTTCTTCGGGTGGATCTGGAACGCGATCCCGCCGCTGCGCGAACTCTGGCCGAATCCTCCGGGCCGCTGGATGTAAACGAACGGGGCCCCGTCGCCGGGGCCCCTTGGTGGAGCGTTTCCTCGGTCAGGCCGGTTCAGCAGTCGAAGTACAGGAAGAACTCGTGCGGGTGCGGCCGCAGCTTCACGGGGTTCACCTCCGCCTCGATCTTGTACTCGATCCACTTCTCGATCACGTCGATGGTGAACACGTCGCCCTTCAGAAGGAACTCGTGGTCGTCCTCCAGCGCCTTGAGGGACTCCTCGAGGGAACCCGGGGTGGTCGGCACGTTCGCCAGCTCCTCGGGCGACAGCGCGTAGATGTCCTTGTCGAGCGGCTGCCCTGGGTCGATCTTGTTCTGGACGCCGTCCAGGCCCGCCATCAGCTGCGCGGCGAACGAGAGGTAGCCGTTGCAGGACGGGTCGGGGGTGCGGAACTCGAGGCGCTTCGTCTTCGGCGAGGCGGAGTACATCGGGATCCGGACCGACGCGGAGCGGTTCCGGCTCGAGTACGCGAGGTTCACGGGGGCCTCGAAGCCCGGCACCAGCCGCTTGTAGGAGTTCATCGTCGGGTTGCTGAACGCGCAGATCGCCTTGGCGTGCTTCAGGATCCCGCCGATGTACCACAGCGCCATCTTCGACATCCCGCCGTACTCCTCCCCGGCGAAGAGCGGCTTGCCGCCCTTCCAGAGGGACTGGTGCGTGTGCATCCCGGAGCCGTTGTCGGCGAAGAGCGGCTTCGGCATGAAGGTGACGGTCTTGCCGGCCTTCCGCGCGACGTTCTTGCAGATGTGCTTGTACCACTGCAGGGCGTCGGCGACCTTCACCAGGGTGTCGAACCGCAGGTCGATCTCTGCCTGGCCGGCGGTGGCCACCTCGTGGTGCTGCGCCTCGATCTTCAGTCCCACCTGCTCCATGACGCGGACCATCTCGTCGCGCAGGTCGTGCTGCGAGTCGGTCGGCGGTACGGGGAAGTACCCTTCCTTGTGGCGCGGCTTGTAGCCGAGGTTCGGCTTCTCCTCGCGCCCGCTGTTCCAGGTTCCCTCATCGGAGTCGATGGAGTAGAAGCCGAAGTTCGACCCGCCGCCGTAGCGGATGTCGTCGAAGATGAAGAACTCGGCCTCCGGTCCGAAGTACGCCGTGTCCGCGATGCCGGTCGACTTCAGGTACGCCTCGGCCTTCCGCGCGATGTTGCGGGGGTCGCGGGAGTAGTTCTCCTTGGTGATCGGGTCGACGATGTTGCAGATCAGCGAAAGCGTCGGCCGGGCGATGAACGGATCGACGACCGCCGTCTCGGGGTCGGGGATCACCAGCATGTCGGAGGCGTGGATCGGCTGCCAGCCGCGGATGGACGATCCGTCGAAGCCGAA
>JAMDCN010000140.1 GCA_023489025.1 Deltaproteobacteria bacterium
ACCAGCCCCGCAGCAGGAGGTACTGCATCCGCCGTAAGAGAGGGTTTTCCGGATTCGAGAAGTCGAGGAACGCCGCCACGCCGCCGGGCTTCAGCACCCGGCGGACCTCGGAGAGGGCCTCCCGCAGGTCGGGCGCGTTGCGCAGGGCGTAGCTCCCGGTCACGACATCGGCGGAGCCGTCGGGGAACGGGAGGGCGCACAGGTCTCCCCGCTCGAAGCGAACGTTCGGAAACCGGTTGCGATCCCGCGCGATCGCCAGCATCGGCGCGGAAAGATCCACACCGATCGCGATTCCGCCGGGGTATCGCTTCGCGAGGAGGAAGGCCACGTCGCCTGTGCCGCAGGCAAGGTCGACGCAAACAGGGTATGGGAGGCTCGGCAGGGCGCCGACAAGGGCCCGCTTCCACGCCGCGTCCCGCCCGAGGGACATCGCCCGAGTGGCCACGTCGTACCGCTTCGCCGCCTCCGCGAAGTGACGTTCGTTGTAGGTCCGCTTCCGGTCCGGGGCGTCGAGCCACTCCCGCGCCTTGAGGCGGAACGGCCTGCTCATCACGCGGGCAAGGGTGGCGCGGAGAGTGCGGCGGGAATCCCGCCGATCCGCCATGCGCCGACCACCGACAGGGTCGCCATCTCGACGGTCAACCCCGGGCCGAAGGCGACGGCGCAGACCCGCCCCCTCCCTTTCCCTGAGGAACGCTTGAGGATCTCCTCGAGGACAAAGAGGATGGTGGCGCTGCTCATGTTCCCGCACCGGCGCAGCACCTCGCGGGAAGCGCGCACCTGGTCGTCGGAAAGCCCGAGGGTCCGCTGCACCTGGTCGACGATCGACTTCCCGCCGGGGTGGACCGCCCACGTGTCGACGTCCGGCAGGGACAATCCCCCGGCGGCGAGTGCGGGACCAACCAACTCGCGGATGTTCGCGCCGATAAGCTTCGGCACGTAGCTCGACAGGGCGATGTCGAACCCCTGGTCGCCGATCCGCCACGTCATGTCCTGCTCGCCCGCGGGGACCAAGGCGGAACGAAAACCCTCCAGCCGGTAGGCGGGCGTTCCCGGATCCGGCTCCCGGGCGGAAACGATCGCGGCCCCCGCCCCGTCGGCGAAGAGCGAGTTCGCGAGCAGGTTATCCTCCGATCCGTTCAACCGGATATGGAGGCTGCACAGCTCGAGGCACATGACGAGGACCACGGCGGACGGGTCCGCAGCGCAGAACTGGGCGGCCATCCGCAATGCGGGGAAGGCGGCGTAACATCCCATGAAGCCGAGGTGGTACCGCTGCGTCGCGTCGGTCATCCCCAGCTCGCGCACGATGTAGTAGTCGGGGCCCGGGTTGTAGAACCCGGTGCACGACACGGTCACGACGTGCGTCACGTCGGCGGGGGTGACCCCGGGACAGTTCCCGATCGCCTTCCGCGCCAGCGCCACGGACATGGCGCGGGACTCCGCCGAAAAGATGTCGTTGCGGGCCGCGGTCCCTGGGCCCCGGAGAACTCCCCCGGCGTCGCGCCGGAAGAAGGCGCCCTCCCCCTCTCCGTCGTAGTTCCGAAGGACGGAGTGGCGGCGCTCGATCCCCGAGTGCCGGTACACGGCGCGAACCATGCGCCGCTCCCGGTCGTCGCGGGCCCACTCCTGCATCTTCACCATCGCCTCCTCCTGGGCGAAGGAGAAATCGGGGAGCAACGTGTCGATCCGGTGGATCCAGGCGGCCATGAGATGCCTCCGTCTATTACAATTATATGCGTCTCAAGGGGATCGGGGAACGGTCAGGGTGAAGGTGGCCTTGACGGTGACCTTGTCGCCGACCCGGATGATGCCGAGGAGGGAGGGAGCTTTCAGATCGAACTCCCCGAGCGACACGGGAAAATCAAGGTCGAAGGTGACCCGTTCGCCGGACTCCTTCAGGTTGCTCGCCGTGGCGCGGACCTTCCGCTCCACGTCCCGGATCCGGAGGAGCAGGTCGAGGGGGGCCTTTCCCGCGCGCCCCTTCCCCATCTCCTCGCGAAGCCGTTCGACATCCACATCATGCGCCGTCCCCCGGATGCGCGGGAAGCGGTCGGACCGGAACATTTCCCGCATCTGCCCGTCGCGGGATTTGTTCCGGGTGTCCATCGCGGCCACCGGCACTTCCACTTCCACGACGGGGATGACCTCCTTCCCCGGCGCATCACGGGCAATCCGCACGGTAAACGGCTGACAGCGGGCGGAACCGGAAACATCGTGCAACGTGGCCGTGGCGAGAAATGAGATGTCGCAGGCTCCAAGGAATCTCGCCGGGACGGGGACGTCCGCCGGAGCGGCCTCCGATGAGGTGGAGGGGAAAAGGGCGAGCACCGCCGCCAGCGATAGCCCCGCAAGGATCTTCATCCCGGGTCCCCCCTTTCCCATTAATATATTGTCGGCTCGCCTCATCATTATGGACACGGAAACCGTGGTCCCGTTCTCTTCGCGTGATCCGCAGTCCGATCCGCCTTCTCGTTGGATGCGAAAACCATGAAAGGGGACCTTGGAATGATGATCTCCCTCGCCAACCTCACCGCCTGCGGCAGAGGATCCGGATCGAGGGGGAGGCACTGCGGGAAGCGACGGTTTGCGCGTGACGCTCATCTATACTCGATAATCTTATTTTCGCGGAATTCGAAAGGAGGCGCGCGATGCGGTACAAGCTGTTGGGGAAGACGGGACTCCGGGTGTCGGAGCTGTGCCTGGGAACGATGACGTTCGGCGAGGAGTGGGGCTGGGGGGCGTCGAAGGAGGAGAGCCGCAGGATCTTCGATGCGTTCGCGGACGCGGGCGGCAACTTCGTCGACACCGCGAACCTGTACACCGGCGGCACCAGCGAGAAGTTCGTGGGCGAGTTCCTGAAAGGCCGGCGGGAGCGGTTCGTCCTCGCCACGAAATACACACTGAACATGGCCCCCGACGACCCGAACGGCGGCGGGAACCATCGGAAGAACCTCGTGCAGTCGCTCGACGCCAGCCTGAAGCGCCTGGACACGGACTACATCGACCTCTACTGGGTTCACGCCTGGGATGGGATGACCCCCCTCGATGAGACGATGCGGGCGATGGACGACGTGGTGCGGGCCGGCAAGGTCCTCTACGTCGGGATCTCGGATGCCCCGGCATGGGTCGTGTCGCGGGCGAACACCCTCGCCGAGCTGAAAGGATGGAGCTCCTTCGCCGCTCTCCAGATCCAGTACAACCTGGCGGACCGGACGCCGGAGCGCGACCTGCTGCCGATGGCGAAGGCGCTGGATATCGCCGTGACCCCTTGGGGGGTCCTCGGTGGAGGCGTCCTGTCGGGGAAGTACAAATCGCCGAAAGACCGGCCTGCCGGAGCGCGCTACTCAAAGGACGAAGTGTGGGCAGAGGCGATGGTTACGGACCGAAGCGTCCGGATCGCGGAGACGGCCCTTCAGGTCGCAAAAGAGACCGGCAGCACCGCGTCCCAGGTGGCGCTCTCCTGGGTCCGCCAGCAGCCGTTCGGGGTGATCGTCCCGATCCTGGGGGCGAAGACCGTCGCCCAACTGCAGGACAACCTGGGGTGCCTCGATTTCACCCTCGGGCCGGATCAGCTCGCGAGGTTGGACGCGGCCAGCAAGATCGACCTCGGCTTCCCGCACGACTTCCTCATCAGGGCCCGGTCCTTCATTTTCGGGAAGACATTCCCGCTGATCGACAACCACCGGTTATGACGGAGGTGGCAGGCGGTGATCTTCACCGGTCGCCGTAGGAGATCCGGTAGACCCTTCCCGCCTTGTCGTCGGATACGAGGAGGGAACCGTCGGGCATCTCCTGCACATCGACCGGGCGGCCCCAGGCGCGCCTGCCCCGCAACCACCCTTCCGCGAACGGTTCGTAACCCGCCGCACGACCGCCCTTCAGGCGGACAACGGTGACCCGGTATCCGACCGGCTTCGAGCGGTTCCACGATCCGTGCTCGGCGAGGAACACCTGGTTCCGGTACACGGCGGGAAACATCTTCCCCGTGTAGAACCGCATCCCGAGAGACGCCGAGTGCGCAGGCAACTCCCACTCCGGGGGAGTGAACCTCGGCGGCTTCCCGCGTCCGCCGAAATCCGGATCGGGAACGTTTTTCCCGTGGATGTAGGGAAAACCGAAATGCAGGCCTTTCCGCGGCGCGCGGTTCAACTCGTCCGGCGGGAGGTCGTCCCCCATCCAGTCGCGGCCGTTGTCGGTGAACCAGAGCTCCTTCGTCTCAGGGTTCCAGTCGAAGCCGACGGTGTTCCGCACTCCCGACGCGAAGACTTCCAGGCCCGACCCGTCGGGCTTCATCCGCGAGATCGCCGCGTAGCGCGGGTCGGACCGTTCGCAGATGTTGCACGGCGCGCCCACGGGGACGTAGAGCATCCCGTCCGGTCCGAAGCGGATGAACTTCCAGCCGTGGTGCTCGTCCTTCGGGAACCGGTCGTTGACGAAGACGGGTTCCGGGGGATCGGACAGGCGCTGCTCAATCCCGTCGTACCGGAGGACCCGGCCGATTTCGGCGACGTAAAGCGCACCCTCTCGGAACGCGACGCCGTTGGGACTGTGGAGATCCCGGGCGATCGTGACGGTCCGATGCATCCCCTCCGCCGTCCCGCCCGGGAGGACGGCGTAGACCTCCCCCTTGCGGGTGCCGACGAAGAGCGTTCCCATCTGCCCGAGCGCCATCGAACGGGCGTTGGGGACCTCCGCGTAGACGGCGATCCGAAAGCCCGGCGGGAGCTGGATCTCGCCGAGGCGCATCTCCGCCGTGCAACCCGTCGCCCCGAGGAGGGAGATTCCGAGAAGGGCGGTGGCGGAGGACAACGCCGCCTCGCTGCGCATGGTTCCCCTCCCGCATCGCTTCTTGCGGAATTTCAGTGACGATGCTCCGATGCCGTCCCCGGTTTCATTCCCGCATCGCGCGTTCCTTCTTCCGCCCCGTGCGCGACCGGCGTGCTCGCATCGAGATAGAGCCGCTCCACGAAGTGCAGGTACGGCACGTAAATCAACCGGTTGGGTTTCGTGGCGCCATGGGATCTCCCGGACCGCATAATTACATATCGATATGCATCCCCCTCATTCCCAAACATCGACGATGGGGGGAAGAGATAACACGATACGGAGTCACCACCATCGCCACAGGGAGATGATGAGCAGGATGCTGAACACCAGGACCAGGTTCAGGTAGGTCATGAAATAGAAGCCCTTTACGTGGAAGGGTTTCTTTTCCGCTTCGCCCGTATCGACGATACGGCCGACGATCGGCAGCGATGCGAGCTTCTCCTCTCCGTGGGGCGCCATGGAAAGGGCTTTCGTCAGGTCGAACCCGGCCTGGTGCTTGCCGACATGGCGCCCGCCTTTCCACAGCTTGCTTCCGGTGGCGTCGTAGATCCGGAAGGTGTTTCCCGCTACGCGCCGGCCCCACCCGGGTCACCTCGCGGGGACCGGGAGCCGAATCCCGAACCGCCTTTTCATCCTTTCCCGTCTCCCGGATCACCGCAGTGCGAGCACTGTCCCTGCGCCACCTCGACGGCGACGTTCAGCGCCTTCACAAGAGCGTCGACATCGACGCCGTCCCGCTTCGCCGTCGTCTCGATCGGCGCCCCGCCGCCGCAGCAGGAGTCCACCTTGTACTCGTTGAAGACCTTGATCGTTTCCGGGTGCTTCCGGATGACGTCGTTGATGATCATGTCGCGGGTGATGGTTCCCATGGCAGTCCCTCCCTCGTTGCGATCCCGGCGGTCCTATGGCCGGGGGGCGATGACGGCCAGAAGAACGGTCTTTTCATCCGCCTTGAGGCCGTGCGGTTCGTCGGGTTCCGTGACGGCGAACGCCCCGGGGTGCGCCGGCCGTTCGCCGTTCCCCGTGATCAAGGCGCCCTTCCCCTGCACCATGTACAGTACGACGCGGGAAGGGGCCGTGTGCGGCGGGATCTCCTGCCCCGGCAGCAGGCCGAAGACGACGATCCGCATCGCATCGGAGTCGTACAGGAGTTTCGACACGGGCCTTTCCGGCGAAAATTCCGCCTCTTTCACAGCGTCGAACATGGAATCCCTCCTTTCCCTCCCGTCCGGCCGCCGTCACCGGATCGTGAGCCAGAGGTTGACGACCCCGAGAACGATGCCCGCCAGCTGCGCCACGCTCCCAGCCCACAACAGGAGGGCCGCCGCCGGGACGATGAACCCGATGACCATCCCGCCGGTGGCGAACGTCGCGATCCAGAAGTGCGCGGAAGCCCACGCCTCGCTGTTCAGCGGCTTCCCGGCGAAGCGCGGCAGGATGTGGTACGCCACCCCGAAGATGATCATGAGGACAAATCCCGCGAGGTTGAGATGCGTGTGCGCCAGCCTCCACTGCGCTCCCGGCACCTGGTACATCCCGTCCCGGGTGAACGGGACGGCCAGCAAGGTTCCCAGCAGCGCCCCCAGCAGGAGATAGGCCATCCCTGCCTTGAGAAACCGGATCGTCGTCGGACTCATCGCCCCTCGCCCGCGTTCACCGTCTCGTCCTTTCCGTTGAATTCCATGCCGCCATCGTCCCCCGGGAGATGATTCATTGCATTGACACACATCAATATGATCCCCCGAAAGTGGAGTCTCACTCCTTCGTCTCGAACGAATACCTCAAGAACAGGTGACTGCCGGCGCGTTTCAAGCCGGCGAGCGTTCCCCACAGGGGACGATCCGGCGCAAACCGCTTTCCCGAGACGAAGCCGGGACGCTCGACGGACCCGTCCCGCCCGGCGACCTGTGGGGCGAGCGTCAGAAATAATTCATCCAGGCATTCCCCATCGAAGAAATCCCCCATCAACCGCGGCCCGCCCTCGACGAGGATGATTTCACCGGGGAGGAGACGGTCGACCGCGGACAAGATCGCCCGCGCGCCGATCGCGCCGTCCTCCTTCACTTCCCCGATGACGACGGAGGAGGGAAGGCCGAGCTCGCGAACCCGCCGGGCGCCCTCCGGGTTCGTGACGACCAGCACCTTCACCGCCCCGGACCGGAAGACGGGAAGACCCGGGTCGATCTCGCCGTGCGCGGTGACGATGACGTTCAACGGCGGATCGCCCTTCCCCAACGCGGCTCGCAGCCGCCGGTACGGGTCGGCCAACGCCGGGCAGATCCGCTCCGCGGTCCAAAGGTGGTTCGGGACGGAGCGAAGCGTCCCGGCGCCCACGATCACGGCATCCGCGACGGATCGCAACAGTCCCATGACCATCCGGTCGTGCGGGCTGGAACCGCGGATGGGGCCCCCGCCCGCCACGCCGGGAGCGGAAAGCGACGCGACGCCGTCCAGCGTGGTGACGAAGTTGCCGATGACGTACGGGCGGCCTTTCCGCGGAGGGAACCGGAGGGGGCCATACAGCGCCGCCAGCTCCGGGGGCAGGGGGAAATCTTCCCCGGGGACCGCATCATCGAGGAGGGATTCGAGGGGCGTCAGGGGAATCATCGCGCGCCCCGGCTGTGATCGGGAACCGGTCTCGAAGCGATGAGATGGTCAGGAATCATCGGCCCTCCTCGGCGCGGACGGTGAATCCATTTTATCTCCCCGGGGATTGCTGTCTCTTCAAACCGAACCGACGCCTCGCCGCGGGAGCCACGGCCTGTTGCAGAAACCGGTCCGCGGTGAGTCGTTCCAGGGAGACTTCCATCCCGTGCCGAGCGAAGCACTCCCGCAACATGTCGTAATTTTCGATGAAGTAGTACACCGAGGAGTTGTAGCCGTAGTTCAGGGAATGGACCCGTTCCGCGAAGTTCATGCTCCCATACAGGAACAGGGAGGATTCCGCCGGTGACGGTTCGATCATGAGGAGATCCGTCCCGGGATGATCGGCCCGGAAGAGGAGGGCTCCCAGCTCGAGCTTGACCCTCGAGTTGACCCGGAACGTCTGCTCCGCGATGGCGGTCACCCCCCGTTCCGTGAGGGAACGGCATTGTCCATCCAGGGTGGGAATGCAGACCACGGACCGGTCGTTGTAGATCGGGACGACGGGATTGATCATCACGATGAGATCCGCCCCCGCCGCGGCGGGAAGATCGAGGTGGCCGACCCGTTCGGTCGCGCCGTCCACGAAATAATGTTCCTCGATGAGGACAGGTTCGAAGAAGACGGGGATGGCCGTCGAAGCCTGGATCGCCTTCGAGATCGGGATGTCCTTCCGTCCCCCCTCTCCGAAGATCCACCGTTCCCCGGTATCCACCTCCGTGGCAACGATCGCCAGCGGTTTGCGGGTCGCCCGGAAATCGTTGCTTCGTCCCTCCCGGGACAAGGTCCGCGCCACGTATCGCTCCAGGTTCGCGTTGGAGAAGAACCCCGCCGGCAGGAATTGCTGGAGGACGGCGAGGATGTTGAGGAGCGTGACCGGCTGGCCGTTCTTCCTGATGTGGCGCACGGCGGTGCCGGAGTTGAGGAGGGACCGTCCCAGGAAACGGAACATGCCGCCAAGGGACAACTCGTAGATGTCCTCCCGCCGGAGCAGTAATCCCTGGTCCCCCTTCCCGAGGACGGCGGAACACATCTCGCTCACGGTGATGCCGTTGGCAAGGAAAGCCGCCGGAATGCTTCCGGCGCTGATCCCCACGTACAGGTCGAAATCCCCGGACTTCCTGCCGGAAACGATGAAGTCGTCCATCGCGGAGAGGGCACCCAGCTCGTACATGCCGCCGGTGATGCCCCCTCCTCCCAGGATGAGCCCCGCCTTGGTTCCCACACCGAAAGCATAGAGGTATTCGCCCGCCTCCGGCAAGGAGGAACCGCACGCCGTCTGATCCTTCCGGTGGAGCGTATGCTCTTTTGATCCGGATCATGCCGCATTCTCCACCGATGTCGACGATGCCGCAACTTCCGGACGAGGCATGGACCGGCTGACCGGGAACCGGTCCACACCTTGGTGATGAACGGAAGAACCCGGCCTCAGGCCGCCCTCGTCGCTCCTGTGGCAGCCTCCACGCCGGCCACGGCCGGGGCTTCAGGCCGCTTCGCCAGCAGCAGGCTCCCCAGCGCCAGGACGCAGATCCCCGAACCCACATAGAAGGCGTTGGTGTAGTTCCCGAAGATGTCGAACAGCCGCCCGGCGATGATCGGCCCGATGATCCCGGCGACTCCCCACGCGGTGAAGAGCAGCCCGTAATTCACGCCCAGGTTCTTCGTCCCGAAGAAGTCGCCCGTCGTGGACGCATAGACCGACAGCTGCGTCCCGTAGCAGTAGTACACGACGAACACGAGGGCATACAGGGCCACCACACCGCCGATGTGGGGGAGAACCAGGAACGCGAGGATCGAGACCGCCACCATCAGGCGCAGCGTCTGGAGCCGCCCGATCATGTCCGACAACCATCCGGAGAAGATCCGTCCGGAAGCGTTTCCCACGGCCCCGACGGCGATGGCCAGATTCGCCGCGGTTTCAACGATCTTCAGTTGCTGCCGGCCGAACGGCACCAACTGACTGATCAGCATGAGCCCCGCGCCGGTCGCCAGGGCGTACGCGATCCACATGTAATAGAAGGCGGAGGTCTTGACCACCTCGCCCGGAGCGTACTCGTGCCTCGACACCGTGACTTTCGCTGTCGCCGCCGCCGGCACCCAGCCCGGCGGTTTCCATCCCACCGGCGGGTTCCGAAGGATGAACGCCCCGATCATCGTCGCGATGAAGTACCCGATCCCAAGGTACAGGAACGTGTCCCGCCAGCCGAACGCGGTAAGCATCGGCTTTCCGATGAAGGAGATGATGAAGGACCCGCCGCCGTACCCTGCCACGGCGAGGCCCACCGCCAGGCCCCTGCGATCGGGAAACCATTTCGACAACACCGGAATCGGCGTCGCATATCCGAACCCGCTGCCGATCCCCAGCACGACTCCCATCGTGAGATACAGGGAGGTCAGGTCCTTCGCGTAGGTCGCAAGAACCCACCCGAGACTGAACAGGACCGATCCGACGACGGAGATCCAGAACGGCCCCTTCTTGTCCTGCAGTCGCCCGGCCGCGATGAAACTTAATCCGAAGACGAAGACGGCGATCGTGAAGACCCAGGACGTCTGCGTGCGCGTCCACCCGAACTCCTTCTCCAGCGGAAGCACGAAGATGCTCCACGCGTAGAGAGCACCCAACGGCAGGTTCATCAGCAAGGCCCCGGCGACCCGCCACCACCGGTTCATCATGTTCGTCTCGCCCGACATCGCGCCTGTCATGACCGCCCCTCCTTTTCTCCTGACCTGTTGGTTTCCGCGGTGATCCTTTCCTTTGAAAGGACCGACTTTCCTGATTCCCAGCCTATGACCGGCCCCCCGTTGCCGCTGTGAAACCTTTCACATTTCATTCGGGGCGGGTTCCCTCGCCGCTTCCAGCCGACATGCGATCGCGCAAGCACGGATGTGAAAGGTCGCACGGAACCGGATCCCGCGCGCAAGTATGGTGGGGCCAGAGGGTAGGAAAGGAGGTGAGCACGATGGAAGGCATCCTGATCGAGTTGGAGTCGTTCGCATCCGCCGGGGATCTCTTCGCAGGGCTGGTCCTGACGGCGCTCGTGGCGGCGGCGATCCTGCTCGGCTACACAGCCGAGGAGGAGAAGAAGGGAAATCG
>JAMDCN010000012.1 GCA_023489025.1 Deltaproteobacteria bacterium
CCCGTCCATACGACAGGCCGCCTGCCCGCCGCCGATCGAGCCGCACCAGCACCCGGTCCTTGGGCCACGCCCCGGAGAGGGAGTGTCCCGGGATCCGCACGATGGGCGTCTCCGGGTCGGCCGGAATCACGATCGGCCGCCCCTCGCGCGTGGAACGCAGGCGTCCCTCGACGGTCCGGCCGCCGTCCGCTCCCCGGCGGTCCCGCGGGGCGCCATACGGCGTCCCCCCGCTGGAGACCCGGCCCTTCCCCCGCCGCGGCGGCTTCTTCTCCCGTTTCCCCTTCACTCCGTCCGGGTTCAGAGCCTTCAGCGCGGCCTTGAAGGCGCGGCGCTCGCCCTTCTCTACGCCCGCCTCGCGGTACCACTCCTTCACCGACGCGCGCCGCTCCTCGAGCGCCTTCGATCGCTGCCGGAGCCACCGTTCCCAATACGCCTGGTCGCGCATCCGCGAATTCTCCTTTACGAAGAAATCCTTTCCCATCATACCGGCAGGAATATTTTTCGGGTCGGTTTTTGGGGATTGCCGCGGCGGCCGGTTTTGCGTTACTCTTCTACTTCCGCGCAATGCGTGCCGAAGTGGCGGAACTGGCAGACGCGCCAGATTCAGGGTCTGGTGTGGGCAACCACGTGGGGGTTCAAATCCCCCCTTCGGCACCAATACTTACGAGCTTTTCAGTTTTTCCCGCTTTCGGATTTCTGACCAAATTCTGACCATCTTTTCCCGCCTTCCATGCGGGGAGGCTGTTGATGGCCTTCCGCTTGTGCTCCGGGGACAGGTGCGCGTACCGCTTCATCATCGTGAAGTCGGAATGCCCCAGGAGCTCCATGAGGGTGAAGTCGTCCGTCCCTCCCATCTTCTGGTGACTCGCGAAGGTGTGCCGGAGGTCGTGGAACCGGAAGCCCGGGGGGATCCCCGCCTTCACCTTCGCCGCGGACCATGCCTCCCGGAGGTCCTTCATCGGACCCGTGATCACTCGAACCTTGCCCCGCCGTAGCGCCTTGCGCACCCGTGGGGCCCGGAAGACCAGGTCGGAGAAGGTAACTACCCTGACGCCGCCCTGCTCCTCCCTGAGCCGCTTCAATTCCACCGCCAGGCGATCGGAGACGGGGATCTCCCGGGGCTTCGCGTTTTTCGTCCGGTCGGCCGTGAGGTAGATCTGCCCGCCGCGGATCTCCCGCCAGCGGAGGCCCAGGATCTCCGCTTTCCTCATCCCCGTCTCGAGGGCACAGAGCACGATCGGCTTCAGGTGGGGATGACACGCCTCGAGGAGACGGCCGGCCTCCTCGATCGACAGGAAGGAGTTGCGCCCGGGCGGTTCGGGGAACATCTTCACCCTGGAAGCCGGATTCTTCGGCAGCAGCTCCCACTGGACGGCCTTGCTGAGCATCCCCCGGAGACAGGCCATCTCCCGGTTGACGGCCGTCCCGCTCCGGGGTTTCTTCGCTCTGGTCGGGGTTTCCTTCCGCGCGCTCTTGAACCGCTCCACGTCGAGCGCCGTGATCTCCGAGAGGATCCGGCCGGCGAAGTGCTTCCGGACGATCTTGATGTAGTACCTCTCGTTGTGGTAGCTCCTCTTCCCCTTGGCCTGCTTCTCGTACTCGTCGACCAGGTCCTCGAAGGGAACCGGCTTCTCCGGGGTTTCCCTGAATTTACCGTCCCGGATCTCCTGCAACTTCTTCCCGAGGTACTCCTGTGCCTCCTTTTTTTTCGGACCGACCGCCTCCCGGATCCGCTTCCCCTTGAAATAGAAGTCGACGAAGTAGACGGTCCCCTTCTTGCCCACGTACTTGTAGACGCCCATCTCAGGCCGCCCTTCCGGCGCCGGCGCGCGCCTCTTCCGCAATCCGTATCTTGCATTCCCGCTCGACCGCGTCCTCTTCCCGGCGCCGCTGAAACGCGAACGGACAGTGCTGCCGTTCGCAGTCCAGGAGGGGCCTTCCGGAAAGGTGCTCGCACTCGATTTCACAGCATGCGAAGGGATCCCCCATCGTCAGGCCGCCTTCCCGCGGCGTTTTTCCGTCGCCTTTTGGTTCCCTACGCGCAGAAGCCGGCGTTCAAGGTCCTTGCGCAGCTCTTCCTCGCTGCAGGGTCCGCACGCGGTTACTACCTCTCCGGTGTCGGCCTTGGTCACGATTCCGAGAAGCCCCCAGTCCCTCCCGCAGAGTTCGCACTTGTCCATGGTTAGGCCGCCTTCCTCTTCCTCGATCCGTATCTTGCATTCCCGCTCGACCGCGTCCTCTTCCCGGCGCCGCTGCCAGGCATACGGACAATGCTCTTTTTCGCAGTCCACGAGTAGTCTTCCGGAAAGGTGCTCGCATTCGATCTCACAGCAGGCGAAGGCATCGACCATCGTCAGGCCTCCCTTTTCGGCCACTCCGGCTTGTCCAGGTCGTAGGCAATCCGGGTGACACGACCGAGTATTGCGACCGGGTTCTTTTCAATCTGGTCCGTGCCCCATGCAAACGCCTTGATGGAACAGGGGAGACCATTGGGGGCGAAGTTCCGGGCGAAAAGGAGGAATCGCCCGCCGTCGTGCAGGATGTGGCGAACCGTGGTCCTTTCGAGTTGGCCCAGGTACAGGTGACGGTATCGGACCACGTAAAGAGACCGCTCTTCTATTTCATCCCATTCCCGCGCATCCCGCGGGATGTTCTCGATATTGAAGAAGACCTCTGCCCCGTACGGGATCAGCGGCTCCATGGATGAATCGGGCATCCAAAGTCGGTACATTGTCTCCGCAATATGTTCAACCGCGTCCCACGCCATTTCCCCCGATAGCAGCTGTTCCTTCGCTTTGGCCTCCACAGCGGCCAAGTGCGCCGCCACTTCCCGAATAAAGGGTTCACGCTCGGCCTTCCGCTTCGCTTCCTGTTCCTCGTAATACTCAGCGCTTCCGACGGTGACGACAACGCCTTGTTCCTGAAAAACTGTTGCCTCTTTCAGATCCATGTCCCCTCCTCCTTTCTTCCGAGGTTCACGCCGCCGGCGGGGCCTCCCGCCTGTGCTCCTGGATGTACCGCTCCACGTCCTCCGGATCGAAGCGGACAGCCCGCCCTAACTTGATGGAGGGGAGATCCCTAGCCGCCGCCAGTGCGTACACCTGTTGCTTCGAGAAATCGAGAATCTTGCCTACCTCCCCCGCGCGAAGAAGCCCAGTCCTTTCTTGACTCACCACGCTCACCCCCTTTCCGTCCGCTATGGGATATATTGTATTACAAGATATCCCACGTGCTCTATTGTGTCAACAGTTTTCTTGGTTGTGCTACATTGTCGTCATGCCGAGGGGACCGAAACCGAAGTATTCCGACCACCTTGCGCTCCGACTGGAGCCCGAGCTTCGCAAGTGGTTGGAGGAGATGGCCGCGAACGAACAGCGAACGGCGTCGCAGATGGCGCGGATCCTCCTTCAGGAGGCGAGAGAGGCGAGGGGACCGAAGAAGGGCAAGAAAAAGCCTTCCTGAAGCCTTCCTGACCGACGATCGCCGGATTGACGCCGACCCGGCCCGGGCGTACGATTTTTCCAAGGGTGGCTCCATTGCCCCCAGGCGTCGTGCCCGGCCTGGATTCGGCTCCAGGGATCCCGCACGGCGCCGGAAGGCTCAGGACCCCGGTCAACATTCACCGGGCACAACTTGGGCCTTGTTTCATCCGCAGGCGCTTCGCCGGCCCCGGCCTTGGACTCCGGGCCCCCGGCGAGGCGCCGTTAGGCTCAAAGACTCGGTCGCCGTTCAACTGACGTTGGACAGTGCGCAACTTGAAGAATTGAGGGCAAGACATGGGCCGGAACTCGAACGGTGGTGGGAAGGGAAGTTCGGTCACTCCTTCGACCTCCTTACTCAATCGGAAGCTCGGTATCTCGCCCGCTCCAAGGATGCTGACACCATCCGAGATCGAATTGCTGCGGCGGAGCAAGCAGGAAATTCAGGAGAAGCTTCTCAAGAAGGCCGCGTAGAAACATCCTACGTTTCGTCTGCCGAAATAATCACCGGAATCTCCGAGCGCGAAAGCGATCTTGCCGAGGAACTCCTCGACAACGGCGCGCTAGGTGCGGCTTCCCATCGATGGTCAGGTCCCCGTCCACAAGGTGGAACGCCACAATCCCGTCCTTGCGAGGCTTGTCGAGCTCCTGCTCAAGGAATCCGGTACGGATCCCACTCCGCGACGTGTGTGCGGCCGGGCTGGTAGTCGTTCAACGCGTCGGTCGGGTTGTACTCAGGAGCGGCGTTGTGCGACCTGCCGGCGATCCGCTCGATGGACCGCGGCGCCACCGGGAAGGCGAACGTGCAGGCCAGGGCGTCCCCTTCGTCCGGCGACCGCCCCAGCGTCTGCTTGATCTGGTCCTTGTCGATCAGCGCGAGCTTGTCGCCCGAGTAGGTGTAGGTCTGCGCGCACAGATCCGCGATCAGCGTCGGGTTCGGCGGGATGACACCGCCGCCCTTGATCCACTCCGCCAGGTTCCACCACATCTCGGCCCGCTTGTTCAGGAACCTCGGATCCCAAGGCTTCCCCGAGAACTGGACCTCGAACACCACGTGGCCGGCGGCTTTCAGGAGATCGATCGCCCCGGCTCCCCATCCGCCGGTGGCGTCGATCATCAGCGCGTCGGCGTTCCACTTCATGTAGGCGGAAGCGGCGGCCGCCGCGATCGCCTGCGTGTTCGCGTTGCGCATCTCCTTCGACCGGAACGCCACCAGCCCCTGCCTGGGGAAGAGAACCGTCTTGTCGTCGCCTTCCCGGGCGACATCCACCCCAAGGATCCGCGGGGCGTGTGCGTACGCCGTGGCCGGAAGGAACCGCTTCGAGGCCGCGGAGCATTCGTCGGGCCCCAGCAGCGCGTTGATCGACGCCGGCGGAAACTTGCCGAACACGTTGACCAGCACCCAGGGGTTGTCTTTCCCGTACTTCTGGATCTGCTCCCGGGCCCACTGGAGCGACACCCGCGGGGAGCGCTTCGGGTCGTCCGGATCGCCGGTGATCTCCACCAGAAACCAGAGGTCCCGCTCCAGCGTGCAGGCATCGTACAGCGGCCCTTCGAGGTTCGTAGGGTTGCCCGCCTGCAGGATCTTCGTCTCGATCCCCGTGGCCAGCCCCGCCTCGGCCGTCGCCATGACGGCCTTCGGGATGCCGCCGGATTCGTCGAGGATGAACAGCTGGTAGTCGGCGTGCACGCCGGCCAGGGTGTTGGCCTGCTGCTCCCGGTTGGCGGTCTTGGGCCACGTCCGGGCGGACATCCACCAGGTCTCGGGATGGTTCCGGGACGTGATCCGCTCCTTGTGCCAGGCGAACGCCTGGGTCAGGAACGGCGACTTGTTCTGCCACTTCGCCATCTCGGTCCAGAGGCAGTCTTTCAGGTTGTCCTCGGTGATCGACGTGGCGACGACCTTCGGGTGAAGGCGGGTCGCCAGGAAGTTCCACGCACACCAGGACAGGACCGCGGTCTTCCCCGGGCCCTTGCACGCCTTCATGGCCAGCCGCTGCTTGTGAGGGAACGCCTTCAGGACGTCCAGCTGCCACGGATCCGGATCCACCCCGAAGTTCTCGTAGACGAACCGCGGAACATTGCCCTTCCACTCCGCGATCCGTTTTTCGGCGGCGTTCCGCTCTTTTTTACTTCCCGCTTCCCGCATCCTTTACCTCCGTGCCAGCGGTCATCGAATTGACACTCCCCACCCCCGGGGGGCGGGTCACCGACGCGGCACCGGAGGGCTCAGGTCCCCGGTCTTTGCCTACCGGGGGTATCTTGAGCCCTGTTCCACCTGCAGGCGCTGTGGCGACCCGGGGATCCCCTCAGGCCGTGTCCGGTCGCGTTGGGTGGGACATCCAACCGGTCGCACGCTCGATGATCTCCCCACCTACGGCCGGCCCAGGAGGCCACCCTTCTCAGGCAACCACAGGACCATCCCCCT
Source organism: Deltaproteobacteria bacterium (assembly GCA_023489025.1). The sequence continues at coordinate 5,908 of JAMDCN010000012.1, forward strand.
TTTGCATCCCTGCTCCGGAGCCCTAGCCCCCATGTACAGGGCTCCACGGAGCAGGCCCCCGGCGTGGAGATGGCGCCGGAGGACGGAGGGGAAGGAAGCCCTCCGCGATCTTTTGAACCTCACGCCGTGAACTCATCCAGGATGTCCCCCAACTCCTTTCGGGCGGCGATCACTGCCGAATTCACTGCCTGCCGCTTCGCCTTGGCCAAGTAGTATTCCATCTCCTCCTCCTCTGTCGCCTCGACGGCCTGTAGGTCGGACTTGGCCTTCTCCAGCGTCTGCCGGGCGGCGTCCAGGTCACGGATGTTGGCCCCCACGCGGAGGGCATTACGTGCATCCATCGACTCCAGAACGGCGTCGATGCGCCGCCGGATGATTGCCTTCTCCAACTCCACCAGGACCTTCGCTTCTTCGCTTCCTCGCGGAGGAAGCTCCTCATCGGGAACACCGGAGACCAGCGAGGGGACAGCGAGGCTTTCCTTCTCCTTTATGTTGGCCACCTCATTCCGCGCGATCAGTTCCTCGAGCCTGGGGATCAGGGCGCGAAGCCGAGCTCCATCAATTTTGGCCTGGATCAGCCGCCCCAGTTCCAACCCCCCAATCCTCTCCTCCAGCCGCTCCCTCTTTATTTCCTCGAGCGTATTTCCCATCGTCTTCGCCTCCTTTTCATGGCCAGGGCGCGAGGCCCCGGCGGGTTCGTATCATCTCTTATTCATCCCCTTCTGTTCGAGGTTTCGCCGGTACAGATCAGCGACCGCAGCGTCATCTACCTTGTGGCCGGCTCTTCGAAGCGCGGCCTCGATCTTGACCCGCTCGCCTTCCGGCACCAGGATCTTCTCATCCGGCACCTGGAAGGATCTCTTCCCGAAGAACCCTCCGCCAAACACTTCGCCCGGAAGCTTCACGAGCAGCTCCCGGGCCATCTCCCGGGTCTGCTCCTGCGGCGGCTGCTTCCCCTGGTGCTCCGCCATAAATCCCTTCCTGCGGATCTGGAGCTGCTCATGAAATTTGTCGTACGTCTCCTGATTTCCCTCCTCGGTAATCCCGGCGGGCTTGAGGATTCCGTCCACGATGTCCTTGGTTGTGCGGAGGGCACCCTCCCTCTCCCCCGTCTTGTCCTTCAGGAGCGCCTGCTGCTCCTCGATGAGGTCCTTGAACTGGGAATTAGTGAGATCCCCCCGTACCACCAGGGTCAGCAGGTTTTTCGACCTCAAGAGATCCGGGTTGAGCTTCAATTCGGACCAGGCGTGCGTCTGCTGCGTGGTGGGCCGGTCTGCCAGGATCCGGATCCGATCCGACGCATGTTCCCCTTCCTGACGCAGCTCGTCCAGCACCTTATCCGCCAAATAGGGATCCGCCGCCCGGAGGGCGTCCAGCTTCCCGGGGCCGATGTCGGAGATCCTCGCGATCTTTCCGACCTGCTCGACCCGCACGATGTCGTCCATCACGGTCCTGAAGGCTTTCTTCCCCTCGTCCTTCTCTTCCGCATCCGCACGCTTGTTCACGTCGTCCTGGAACTTCAGGGCGGCGGTGGGATCCTCCAGGAACATGGCAGACATGACGTCCGGTGGGACCATGGCCATGCTGATCGGCTTCCCGGCGAGCACCGCCTGCGCCAGGGGGCCGGCCGCCTTCCGGGTCAAGTCCTCGACCCGCTGCTTGCGGCCCGTCTCCCGCTCCGTGACCATCGCCTTGAGCTCGGTCTCGGCGTGCTTCAGGGAATCCGGATCCTGCCTCAACCGGCCCCGTACCTCGTTCATCATCAAGTCGACGGACTTCGTCGGATCGGTCCGGAAGACGTTCAACGCGGTGTCCAAGCCGATCTGCGCGGAGGCCATCGGCTTTAAGGCCTTTCCCAGCTTCTCCTGGTCGGCGGCGGTGATCCGGTCCTTCACGCTCTCGAAATACGTCTTCGCCTGGGCGGCCGCACCCTCGGTCATCATCCGCGTGACGACGGTGGAATAGACGATGGAGTTCCAGGCGTCGATCCGGGACTTCGTCGACTCCGGCGAGGCCCCCCGCGTGGACCTCTCGCTCAGGATGGTGGCGACTCCGAACTTATGCTCCCGCTCCACGCGGTCCGGATCCTGGTAGTGGAGCCAGACATTGTTCGTCGTGGTTTCGATGGAGGCCTTGCTCGTCTCCGCGTCGTAGGCGTCGAGCTCTTGGTTGATGTGCCGTTGGATCTGCTTTTCCACGTCCACGCGGCGCTCCTTGATGAACGACCGGAACGCGTTTTTCTGGGCGTCGTTTCCCAGGGAATTCTCCTTCTCCTGGGCGAGCTGATCGAAGGCCTCCAGCGTCGGCTGATCGATCCCGAATGCGTTCTTTCCCTTCGTCGTCAGCGCCCCGGTCTCGGGGTGGGACAGGAGATCGTTGATCTTCCCGTCGGTCTCGGTTCGAGCATCCTGGTACGCGGACCGGTCGGCGTAGTCCTTCTCCTCCTTCAGCACCTTGGAGACCACATCCATCCCCTTGGCGAGCCCCGCGCCGAACGCCTCCGGGGGAAGCGCCGTCGCCTGCGGCGCCCCCTCCGGGACGGGGATCGCGGCCGCCTCTACCTGTCGTGTGTATCGTGGGATTTTCGGCATTATCGTTCCACCCACTTGGGATCGGTTGCCTCGCGGGCGGGTTCCACTTTGGAGTCCCCCGCCGCGGGAGGAGGGGCCTCCTCCTTCCGGACGCTGGCGTGTTGTTTCGTGAAGATCTTCACGAGCGTTTCCCGGGACGTGACAGGCCCGAGGATGGTCTGGTTTGCGCCACCCGAGCTGTGTTCCGCCAACTCCATCGCGAGCCGGTTCCGGAGGACTTCGGCCGTCTTGGACTCTGCAACCCACGGCGGGGCAGCGGGGTACCGTGAACTGTTTGGAGGCGAGGACAGGTTGCCCGCTTGGCGGACGATGGCCGTTTGTAACTGAACCAGTTCGCCGTAGAGAATGCCGAACTCGTCGATCGCCTGGTCAAGCAGATCGCCGATTTCAAGCCGTCGCCGTAGCAAGACCCCCATCGTTACAACTCCCTCCCCCTTCGCAACTGCAGGCTTTCCTGGTGTCATGACCCTCTCCTTCCGTTTTCCCCTCGAGCGGGGTGATTTGAACCGCGTCATCCCAGATCTTCAAGTGGCTGCCGAGAAGGCGGCGTGGCCACCGTCATCCCCCCTTCCCGGCTTTCTTCCCGGCCGGCGCCGGTGCAGCCGCGGGGCGCATGTCCATGGAGCCCGTAACCAGGTCCTCCAGGCTCTTCTCCACCCCGTGCGACACCTCGATCTTGTCCCGCCACAGTTTCGGCTGCCGGTTTCGAAGCCAGAGCGAGCAAGCCGCCGTGTCGGGCGGGTAATGCTCAGTGAACGGGACAACCAGCTGCTTCCCGGACTTAGGATCGGCGAAGATTTTCACGGCCCGGTGGGAATATCCGCGGGCCCGATGGTACAAGGAGTCGGCGATCTCGGCGTCCGCCATGATCCGACCTTCGCGCATCGCCCCTATAAATTCCCGATTTGTCCGCTTCCAAAGCTCCAAGGTTTTCACGGAAATCCCAAAGAAATCCGCGATATCCTTCTCCAAGGCCCCCAGCCGCGCGAGGTTCCGGACATATCTGACGTACTCCTTCTTGAACAACGTCGGCCGACCTGCCTTTTTGCTGGAATCATCCGGTGTCGGTTCGCGTTTCCCTTTACCCTTCATTGGTTTGCCCCCTCTTCTTCCATCAAGTGGTGAACCACGGATTTCCCCCAAAAATCCGATTCCCGCTACAGTCGCGCATCCGCGCGCCCCGCTTCGCCGTTTTCTCGCCCCATTCCCATCCGGTGCGCGATCCGGTCCAAGGCCCCCACCGCCCGGTCCAGGTTGCGTTCGATGTACCCCATCGTGGTGCGCGCGTCCTTATGCCGCATGAGGTCCTGAATGTCCGGAACCGACATGCCCTCCTCGGCCAGCATCGAGGCGAAGCCTCCGCGGAGACGGTGCGGGGTGAGCCCCGCCATCCCGATCGACCGGCTGGCCTTGGCGACAAGGTCCCTGGTGGCGCCGGCGCAGTACCGGCCGCCCGACGGCGACACTACGATGAGTCCCTCGGGGACTCGCCGGCGCTCCAGGTGCTCGCGCAGCCAGCCGCGCAGCGGAAGCGGAACCGCCTCCCTCCCCTTCGTGATCCCCGGCGTGTAGGTGGAGCGCTCCCAGTCGATCCACTCCCAGCGCGCGGACAATTGCTCGCTTTCGCGGAGGCCAAGGCCCAAGCCTAGCCGCACGGCCGTCGCCAGCCCCCACCGCGCGCCGGCGGTCGCGTCCACCGCGGCGAGCCATTCGGAGGCCTTCGCGACCGGGAGGATGACCCGGGGACGTTTTTGCACCCGAAACATCCCCAGGCGCCACGGCACGGCGGGGATCAGCTCGCGATTCGTCGCCCACCGGTAGAGGAGCTTCAAGATCCGCATCCAGTGGTTCGCGCTGCTCGGCGCGTGCTCCTCGAGGTGAAGACGCCGGGCTTCCTCGACATCCTCCGTCCGGATCCGGTCA
>JAMDCN010000139.1 GCA_023489025.1 Deltaproteobacteria bacterium
TCTCTCCGAAAGAAGGGACACCCAATCATGATGACTCAAAGGTTCCGGGAAGACTTCTTGGAAATCCTGCGCAGGATCGAGGAATCCGACTCCCTGGCGGTGTCCCGGTTTGCGGACGGGGAAGCGAGTATCTTGAAGAACGTCACCGTCGGAAACAAGGACGGATGGTTGTATAAGCGGGACAAGAACCTGGTCTTCCGCGCGGACCTGAGAAAATCGCTGCTGGGGATGGACGAAGGGTTCGTCTACGGCCTCTCTTGCTCCTGTTGCGACAAAGCCAACCACGACTTCCTGCTGGGAAGCGTCAGGACGAATCAGGAGAACCTCACTTTCTCCAACCTCTGGGTCAATGCGAACTTCCCGCTTTTCAGCGAACGGTTCTTGCAGACGGTCGGAAAATCGGGGAAGCCGGTCGTCGTCTGCACGAATCGGAAAGCGAACCTCCACAACCTGGAGAGGCTGATCCCGATCCGGGATTTCATCCCGATCCCGGGAAACTGCGTGACGTATTGGGAAAAGGAAAGGGATTATATAAAAGGGCTGCTCGACCTGAAAGGAAGCATGAACAGGAACTCGATCTTCCTTTTTGCGGCGGGGCCGCTCTCCGAGATATTGATCCACGAATTGTGGACCGTCAACCCGGGGAACATCTACCTGGACATCGGCTCTACGCTGGACCCCATCCTGTTCAACCGCCGGTCGAGGAGTTACCACGAGGCGGACCACGAATTTTCCAAGAGAACGTGTGTCTGGTAAGGAAGGGTCCGAGGAATGAGCTGGTTCAAGGATTTCCGCAAGCAGGTCCGTTCAAGGAAGAATCTGGCCCGTTTGGAGGACGAACTGGGCCGATACCGTTCCGAATTCACATGCCGCGGCCTTTCCTTGCCCGGGGAAAGCGATATCCGCCGAAGATTCAGGGACAAGTACCCGGGCCTGGCGCCCAAATCGAGAGGCGAACTGAACGTCCTGGCGATCTACCACAGTTACAACTGGGAAGAGGAGGCGCTGAAGCCCTCCTTGGAGAAATTCGGCACGGTGCGTCATTACGACTGGGTCGGAAAGTTCAACCATCGATCCGCCGGCTGGAGCAAGTCCCTGAAGGACGAGATGAACGACGACCTCGTCCGGAGCGCGGTGATGTGGCACGGGGAACGTCCGTTCGACGCCATCTTCTGCTATCTGTCGGGTGAGCTTGCAAACGCGGACATGCTGGCGAAATTGGGCGTGCTGCGCCTTCCGATCGTAAACCTGTCGCTGAACGACAAAGAATGTTTCGTCGGCAAGAGGAAATTCGGGCAGGTGATCGGAATGCGGGACATCTGCAGGCATTTCGATCTCTGCTGGACAAGCACCCGGGATGCGCTGGAGAAGTACTGCGTCGAGGGGGCGCTTCCCGTCTACCTCCCGGAAGGGGCGAACCCGGAAGTTCACCGCCCCTACGACGTGGAAAGAACGTTCGACGTCACGTTCGTCGGCCAGCGGTACGGGAACCGGCCCCCGGTCATCGAGGCGCTGACGTCCGCCGGCATACGGGTCGAGGCGTTCGGTCCCGGGTGGCCGAACGGCCCGCTGTCCACCGGGGAAATGGTCAAGATGTACTCGAGGAGCAGGATCAGCCTGGGCTTCGGGGGGGTCGTGGGGCACAAGGACACCTATCATCTCAAGGGGCGCGATTTCGAGGTCCCGATGAGCGGGGGGCTCTACCTGACGGAGCACCACGAGGAACTGGAGCGCGTTTACGAGGTCGGGAAGGAGATCGTCACGTATGCCGGCCAAGACGACCTCGTTTCGAAGATCCGTTGGCTTCTTTCCCACCCGGAAGAAGCCGAGCGGATCAGGCTTGCCGGGCGTGAACGGGCCCTTCGGGAACACACCTGGGAAATGCGGTTCGAAAAGATTTTCGGTTTCATGGGACTCGTCGAATAATTCCCGGGGTCATCCCGCCCCGATCGCGGCGATCACTTCGGAGATGGCGTTCTTGACCTTCTCCGCGCCCAGTTCCTCCAGGCAGATGCTCCGTTCCGTTCCGTCGCACCCCTTCCGATGGCAGGGCACGCAAGGGTTGTCGGGGGTGACGATCCTGTGCGTGTCATCCGGCACGGTCCAGGACCTCCAGTCCGACGGGCCGAAGATCGTGACCGAGGGCGTGCCGACGGCAAAGGCGATGTGGGGCGCGGCGCTGTCCACGCCGAGGTGCAGCGAGCCGAGGCAAAGCAGCGCCGCGAGTTCTCCGAGGGTGGTTTTTCCGGCGAGGCTGCGCGCCCGCCCGCTGCACTTCCCGACGATGTCTGCGGCGCTCTCCGCCTCCTCCCTGGAACCCACCAGCACGGAGAGGAAACCGCGTCTCTCCCAAAGCCAGTCGATCACCTCCACCCATTTCCCGTAGCCCCACTCCTTGTACTTCCATCTCGAGAAGGGATTGATCGTGACCCATCGGTCGTTCTCCCCGATGTTTTCCGCAGCGAGCAGCTCCCGGACCCGGCCGGCGGCGGCCCGCGAGATGCAGAGCCTTGGCGCGGTGTCCTCCGTGTCGACGCCGATCGCCCTGACGAGCCGGAGGGACTGGTCCGCCCCGGGATGCACGGGCGGAGGCGCGGGTTTCGGATCGAAGACCAGGCGGGTGAAGATTCGATTGCGCCAGAACGATTTGTCGCTGCCGTAAAGGGACACCCTCACGGGCGCTCCCGTGAAAAAGGCCAGGATCGCCCCGCGGTCTCCGGTCCGAAGGTCGACGACAAGATCGTAGTTCGCGCGCCTCAAACGTCGCACCAGCCGGATGTTTTCCCGTCCGATCTCGGCGATCTTCCCGGCGCTCTTGGTCACCTCGATCGTTTCGTGGAGGCGCGGGTCCGCCTCCAGGAGGGATCCGTACCCTTTCCTGACAAGGACGGACAGCCGCGCCGACGGGTACGATTCCTTCAATGCGCGGAAGGTCGTCGTCGCCAGCACGACATCCCCGATATCGCCCAGCTGGATCACCAGGATGTTCGTTCGATCCGGATAGGTCAGGGGCATCTGTCTAGGAAGGTTTTTTCATCGCAAACGCGTATTGATTACCGGGAAGGAAGGAAATGGGTTCCACCGTAATCCGGTATCCCTGACGTTCCAGGTCTTTATTCAGTTCCTCGCCTTCCCATGGCTTCCATTGATCGTTGTACGCAAGAAGGATGTTCCTCGATCCGAACCACTCCCGGTTTTTCACATGGGAATATGCCTGCTTCGTGCTTTCGCTCAAGGCCCAGGTGCTGATGAACAGGTCCCCTTCCACGAAGGTATCCTCCAAAAGGGGCAGCGGCACCAGGCGGATCTTTCTTTCCCCGGCGTCCTCCCTTGTGCCGTCCATGAGGCGGACACGATCCGGGCCGAAGACCGTTGCCAGATAAACGTACTGGATGCAACTGAACAGAGGCAGGTCCAGGATCGCGTATCGGGTGAGGTTTCCCACGTTCCAGAAAACCCTCGCCAGATTGCCGTAGCCCCCTCCGAACTCCACCACGGTTCTCGCATTCTCGATTCTCCACCCGGTCGAGCGCTCATACCGGGCCAGGTGGTACAACTGGTGGGCCGAGTTGATCGCCGTCGACAGCTTCTGCCGTGCGCCGGGAAGATGCGCGCCCGCTCCTCCCCCGATCCATTTTTTCAGGGCCCCGGGATCCCGCCACCGCTCCAGGCAGGCCCATTCCACCGCGTGGGCTTCCCGGTTCGTAAACACCATGGAACCGTTGATCACCGGGTTGTCGAGGAAAGACGGATCGAAGCCCTTGAGAAAATAGTCCTCCACCGCCCGGATGTTTCCGGCCCAGGCGGGATCCACGAAATCGGAATGCACGGTATTGCCCCGAATTTTTTCGTATGTCGCCCTCGCGGTTTTCAATGCGTCCTGAAATCGCTCCCGGGCGGTTTCCCGTTCGGACGAGGAGGATTTCGGGAAGAACGCCTTCACGCGTCGGGAAAGCGCCGCCTTTCCGAGCCACGAATTGAGGGACGTCATCGCACCTCCTCCCTTTATTTTACAGATGGGCGGGCCCGCGGGGGGTCCGTTCCGGATGAGGGAGGGCCGAAAACGGCGATTACTCCCCCCGGAACCCCGCCTTCCCCTTCGCGAGAAACGCCCTGACGCCTTCCCTGAAATCGCGGGTCCGGGCGGACTCCGCGATCCCCTGGCGCTCTTCCTCCATCTGCGTCTCCAGAGGCTGGAGAAGCGCCCGGTTGTACAGCTCCTTGGCCTTTCCGAAGGCGAGGGTGGGACCGGCCGCGATGTCCGCCGCCAGGGCGGCCGTGCCGGAGGCGAAGGAAGCGTCGGAAAACACCCGCTGGACCAGCCCCCACGAGGCGGCCTCGTCCGCGGAGAGCGTCCTGCCCGAAAGCGAAAGCTCCATCGCGCGGTGCGTCCCCAGGGTCCTTGCGAGGAAGAACGTCGCACCCCCGTCGGGGGAAAGACCGATGTTCTGGTAGGCAAGCGTGAAACGCGCCGACTCGGCGGCCACGACGATGTCCCCGGCCAGCGCCAGAGAGAAGCCGCCTCCCGCCGCGACGCCGTTCACCGCCGCAATCACCGGCTTGCGGCAACGCCGCAGGGATGCGACGAAGGCGTGCAATCGAACGGTCAGGTCGAGGAACCGGTGGGGGGCCTCTTCCTTCATTCCCCCCATCATGCCCACGTCCCCGCCGGCGGAGAAGACCTTCCCCGAGCCGGTGAAGACGATGCAGCGCACGGCCGGGTCGGCGGCGAGCGGCGCCAGGGAGGCGAGCAGCGCTTCGCCCATCTCGAAATCGTACACGTTCATCCGTTCCGGGCGGTTCATCCGCAGGATCGCCACGGCCTCCTGTCGCTCGACGATGACGGCGTTCACTTCCGGGTCCCTCCTTCGGCGATAAGGTCGTTCCCACTTTAACCATTTTTGTGCGGGGGGTGGGCTATAATTTACCCATGCCGCTCTCCCGCATGACCTGTCCCGCCTGCGGCGCGGAGCTCTCGTACCATGCCCGGAAGACCGCAACGGGGAAGGTGGCCTGCCCTTACGAAGGGCTGGCCTATGCCGATCTCCGGGCGGGGCACGACCGGATCTATTTCGGTCCGTGGAGGAAGATGGATGCCGGTTCGGCCGACGTCCTCCGGGCCTACAGCCAGATCGGGAGACACCTGGGAGCGATCGGACGGGCCCTGGGGGACAAGGACCTCCCCGCGGCGCGGCATGACCTGGCAAGAGCCCACGATGCGTACCACGCGGGGGACCCGCGGGTGGATGAGCGCGACGCGCTCCGCTTCATGGACCACGCCCTTTCCTACGCGCACCGGGTGATCGACGACTTGCTGCACGAAATGGGGCTGCCTCCCCACGCCCCCATGGATTTCGCGGGGTGGTACGACGCCGTGGAAGTGCCATTCAAGGACGAGTGGTGAGCGAGCGAAGACCGGAGGAGGACGGAGATGATTCCCCTGGATCGATACCCCAAGGAGATAACCCTGAAGGACGCCGCCCGCGTCACCTTCCGGCCGATGGTCCCGGAGGACGCGGACCGGCTCTGGGACTTCTTCCGACGGATCCCCCCCGAGGACAAGATGTACTTCCGGGAGGACGTCGACCGCCGCGAGGAGGTGGATCGCTGGGCGCGGAACCTCGACTACGACACGGTCCTGCCCGTCCTGGCGGTCTCGGAGGGGCGCGTGGTGGGGGACGCGACGCTCCACCGCAACAAGGCCGGCTGGAAACAGCGGGTGGGGACGGTCCGGATCCTCATCGCTCCGGATTTCCGGCACCGGGGCCTGGGGACGGCGATGATCCGGGAGCTGCGCCACCTGGGGGAAAAGGCGTCCCTCCACTACCTGCTGGCCGAAGTGATCGAAGAGCAGCAGGCCGCGATCAAGGCCTTCGAGAAGATGGGATTCGAGCGCGCGGTCGTGTACCGGAACTACGTCAACGATCAGCGCGGGCGGCTGCACAACCTCGTGGTCCTGCTCTACCCCATGTCCCTGTCGGAGGACGAGGAGTTTTATTGAGGATCGGGGTTTCCCCTAAAGTTCGATGGTCTCCCCTCCGATAGGGAATGCGAGGGGCATGTAGACCGTCAACCCAACTCCTGACGGGGGCCGCAAAGCGGCCCCCCAATTTTTTTAGGGACGGTCCCGATCGAGGACTTGGCGGGACCGTCCCGGTTTTGCAGAATCCACGAGCGGACGCCCCGGGAATGAATATAATATGGGGGCAGGGAAGGGTGATCTCCGCGGGGGGTGAGACAGCGTTGAGGATCGTTTCGGCCGTCCGTCCCTTCCTGTCGGTTCTTTTCCTGTCGGCGCTTCCCCTCCTTCTCCATCCGGCGTTTTCGGCGCCGCCTCCCCCCGTGAACCCGCACGGCTACTTCCGGGAGCCCGCGCAGTGCCCCAGGTGCCACCTCTACACGGATTCGAAGTTGGATCCCGGACGGTTCTCCACCTCTTCCGTCGATTTTTGCCTGGAATGCCACCTGGCCGAGGAACGGGGGCGAACCCATCCGCTGAAGGTTCACCCGGGCAGCAAGGTCCGTGAGGTGAAGATTCCGCCGGAATTCCGCCTGGGCGACGGCGAGCACATCGTCTGCCTCACCTGCCACTCCGCCCATGGCTCTTACGTGTCGAACGTCAGGGCGTTCGCCGAGCAAAGGCCGATGAATGTCGACGGGGCGGACGCTTCCCCGTATTACAAGACGTTCTTCCTGCGCCGCTCGAACCCCGCGGGCGAGGGGTTCGAAGCGCTGTGCGGCGGGTGCCACCGGACGCCATGAGTCCCCACGCATCTCGAAAATTCACAAGGAAAACCGTTTTCGTGAACCCGCGGTTCCAGGGGGGGGTTGCGCTGCGCTTTGCCGCCGTCGTGTCCGCCGGCGGCGCGCTTTTCGGTTTGTCCTTCTACTATTGCGCCAGGGCCGCGCTCCGGGTCGCGTCCCTGCAAGGGCACTTCCACTTCCTGTCGCCGTACGAGATCGTCGGCGATGCGTTGGTCCGGCACGTGGCGGTCCTGTCCGCCGGCGTGATGGCCGCGAGCCTTCTCGTGCTGCTTCTCCTGGTCCGGAAGGTCCGCGGAGGGATCGGCAGGCTCGTGGAATCCTTCCTGATTTCGGCGGAGGGGAACCTGTCCGCCCCCACGGAGGCGCCGGGGCTGTCGGGAATAACGGACCTCGACGGGAAGATCGACTCGGCCCGCTCCCGGACCCTCTCGCAGATCCGCACGGTCCGGGAAGAGGCGGAATTCCTCCGGAGCGAGCCGCTCTCCGAGGAGGAATTCGCGAAGCGATGGGATGCGCTCAAAGCCGCCATCCGGAAGGTCGCCCCGTGAGCTCCGGTATTGTCCGCAAGGGGAGGCGCGCCGAGGAGAGGGCCCACGCCGGTCGGTTCGCGATGCAGTTGCTGCTGGTCATCGGAGCCGGGGGAGGGCTTCTCTTCCTGGCCTTCTATCTCATTTTCATCCAGCCCCTTCCGGGCACGTACGCCAGCGTGTATTTCGCCCTCCGCGACCTGTCCGCCTTCCTGGTTCCCATCCTGGTCTTTTCCCTGCTGGCCTACGTCCTGGTCGTGAGCGGGGTGATCGCCCTCCTCTCCGGCTACTCCTTCCACAAGATCGCGGGCCCCCTCTACCGGATGGAGCGGGCGATGGAGAACTATGAATCGGGACATGCCGTCAAGGCGGTGTTCCTCCGGGAGGGGGACCAGCTGGTCGCTCTCGCCCAGGCGTATAACGGGTTCGTCGCGCGCCTGCGGGAGGACCGCAAGGAGTGGCTGTCCGCGATGGAGCACGCGGAGCGGCTCTGTCTGCAGGACAAGGCCACCTGCCGCGCCGAGATGGGAGAAGCCCTTGCCCGGCTCTCGGAACTGCTTTCCCGGTACCGGTGATGGAAAACGCCTCCTTCTACCAGCGCGCCAAACGGCTGCTTTTCGGAGCCCCCCGGGACCTGTTCGATCCCAAGATCTTCCACAAGGTTTCCCTGATCGCGTTTTTCGCGCTCGTTGGGCTGGGCGCGGACGGGATCTCCTCCTCCTCCTACGGGCCGGAGGAGGCCTACCTTGCCCTCGGGGGCCACACGGTCCTCGCGATCTTCGTCGCCATGGCCACGGTGGTGACGGTCTTCATCATCTCGGGGAGCTACGCCCAGATCATCGAGGCGTTCCCCTCCGGAGGGGGCGGGTACATCGTCGCCTCCAAGCTCCTGGGGGCAAGAGCGGGGGTGGTGTCCGGCTCGGCGCTCGTCATCGACTACGTCCTGACGATCACGATCTCCATCGCCTCCGGCGCGGATGCCCTGTTCAGCTTCCTCCCGCTGCACTGGCAGTCCTACAAGTTCGGCTTCATCGCCTTCATCCTCCTGCTCCTCATATGGCTCAACCTGAGAGGCGTGAAGGAGTCCGTCGTGGTCCTTACCCCCATTTTCATGGCCTTCCTGCTCAGCCACGTCCCGCTCGTCCTCTACGCGGTCCTGCGCCACGTGCCGGAGCTGCCCGCGGTGGGCGCCCGGGTGTCCACCGAACTCTCCTCCACGGTGAAGCAGCTCGGCTGGGTGGGGCTGGGGGCGCTCCTGATGCGCGCCTACTCGATGGGCGCCGGGACGTACACGGGGATCGAGGCGGTCAGCAACTCGATGCCGACGCTCCGCGAGCCCCGCGTGCACACGGGGAAGAAGGCGATGTTGTACATGGCGCTCTCCCTCTCCTTCATCGCCGGGGGGATCATCCTGGGGTACGTCCTCAATGGGGTGGCGCCCACCCAGGGAAAGACGCTCAACGCCGTCCTGTTCGAAACGTTGTTGGGGGGCATCTGGCCGGGCCGAGCGGGCCTCGCGGTCGTTGCGTTCGTCCTTCTCTCGGAGGCGGCGCTCCTGTTCGTCGCGGCGCAGACCGGGTTCATCGACGGCCCTCAGGTCCTCTCGAACATGGCGATCGACTCCTACGTGCCCCACCGGTTTGCGCACCTCTCCGAGCGGCTGGTGCGGAAGTACGGCGTCTATTTCATGGGAGTCATGGCGTTCCTCATGCTCTTCATCACGGGCGGCTCCGTGAGGTACCTCGTCGTCATGTACTCGATCAACGTCTTCCTCACCTTCAGCCTCTCGCAGTTCGGGATGGTCATCCACTGGTGGAAGGACCGCGAGAAGGAAAAGGGATGGGCGCTCAAGCTCGCCATGAACGGTGTGGGGTTCCTGTTGACCGCGTCCATCCTCTGCTTCACGGTGTGGGTCAAATTCCCCGAGGGAGGTTGGATCACCCTGCTCATCACGGGCACCTTCATCGCGCTGTGCTTCCTGGTCCGGGGCCACTACCGGACGGCGCAGCAGGCCCTGCGGAGGCTGGACGAACTCCTGCTGCAGCTTCCCCCGGTGACGGTTTCGGCCCACCAGGAGCCGATGCTGCGCCGCGTCGCCCCCACGGCCGCCATCATGGTGTCCGGCTACAACGGGCTCGGGATGCACGTCTTCTTCTCGGTCATCCGGTCGTTCCCCGGGACCTTCCGGAATTTCATCTTCCTCTCGGCGGGGGTCGTGGACAGCACCGTTTTCAAGGGCGCGGAGGAGGTGGTGAACCTCGGGGCGGACCTGAAGAAACAGCTCCTGAATTACGAGGAGTTCGTCAAGGGGCACGGGTATTACGCGGAGGCGCGCAGCGAAGTGGGCACGGACGTCATCGAGATCATCGGCCACCTCGCCGAAGGGGCGGCCAAGGACTTCCCCAACATCGTCTTCTTCTCGGGCCAGCTCGTCTTCCAGGAGGAGAACTTCGTCACGCGCCTGCTCCACAACCAGACCGCGTTCCTCGCCCAGAAAAAGCTGGTCTTTTCCGGGCTGCCGATGATCATCCTTCCGGTCCGGGTGCTCTGACCGTCCCGCCGCGTTTCCCGGGAAAATCGGGGAGGACGGCTCCGGCCTGTTGACCCGCCGGGTTGAATTCTGCGAAGATGGTTTCGTATAAAAGATTAAGGGATTACATTCTTTCGAGGGGGAGGAGCAATGACATCCATTCGGAAGGCGGGTTGGTTTCTTGTGTTGGCCCTGTTGTTGGCGGGGTGGATGGGCGCGCTGGGGTCCCTCCAGGGAGTGGCCGAGGCCGGCGTGATCGCTTCCCGCGGAACGGGAGCAGGCGATCTCCGGGCGGCGGACGCCGCCAGGGTGCAGGCGTTCCTGGAACGGAAGGTCGTCCTGCAGAAGCTGGTGGATTACGGCGTTTCCCCGGAGGAGGCGATGGCCAAGATGCGCTCGATGAGCGACAGCGACCTGCACCGGCTCGCTTCGCTGACCGACCGCGTGGCGGCGGGGGCGGACGATGGGCTGGGATTGCTGATCGGAGCGGCGATTCTGATCATTCTCATCATCGTCATCTTCAAACTCATGAACAAGGAAATCGTCGTACGTTGACGGCCGG